>NZ_CP051625.1:3900000-3983233 GCF_012844345.1 Pseudomonas sp. gcc21
TTATGAGTGGTGGAATACGTCGCTTTCACGCTTCGAAACCTCGGCTCGCCTTGACCATCTGCGCCTGAAGGAGCGCAGCGGGGAGGAGAATGAGTTTCAGGCACTGGGCCTTGAATACGATTTCCGCAAATTCATGTTCGGCAAGCGGGTGGAGCTATTCCACAATACCGAAACCCAAATCCCGGACGATAGAGACGTTAAATACATTGTCGATACCGAGCTGGGCATCCGTTACATGGTGAACAGCTGGGCCTCGCTGAGCTTACTCACTGAATGGGATTACATCGAGAGTGATAACGTCGAGCAGGCATTGAACGAAAAGCGCTACAGGGTGGGATTTGGCGTTAGCTGGTAGGCTCGGAGTTTAGGTGTCACTTCATCGCGAACCGCGATGAAGTGACACCAAGCCCCCGGTGCAGGCCTGAGGGTCGGAAGACGTTTAGAGACGCAGTCCGCCGTCCAGCTCAAGAATGCGACCGGTGAAGTAATCATTCTCGAACAGATAGGCCGCGGAGTGGGCGATTTCCTGGGGCTGACCCATGCGCTTGAGTGGGATGCCTGCGGTCATCTTTTCCAGGGCTTCCGGCTTCATGCTGCCGGTCATCTCGGTTTCGATGAATCCGGGAGCAATGCCTGCTACGCGGATGCCATACCGGGCCAGTTCCTTCGCCCAGCCGACGGTCATGGCAGCCACGCCAGCCTTGGCGGCGGAGTAGTTGGTCTGGCCGACATTGCCCGCCCGTGAGATGGACGAGATATTGATAATCAGACCCTTGCTGCCAAGTTCGATCATCTTGGCCGCGACCTCGCGAGTGCTCAGGAATACGCCGGTCAGGTTGACATCGATAACCGACTGCCACTGAGTCAGGCTCATCTTCTGAATTTCGCCGTCTTTCTGCTTGAGCAGGAGACCGTCACGCAGAATGCCCGCGTTGTTAATCAAGCCATTGATGGTGCCAAAGTCGGTTGCGACCTGATTCACCATGTCACTGACCTGGTCTTCGTTGGCGACATTGCAGACATATCCGCGGGCGTCCCCGCCTGCGGTTTTACAAGCAGCGACTGCTTCGTCCAAGCGCTCCTGACCGAGATCGACCAGAGCCAGCCGTGCGCCCTGTGATGCCAGGTATTCGGCCATTGCGCGACCAAGACCCTGACCGCCACCGGTGACGATAATAACGCTGTCTTTCAATTGCATTGCGGGTATTCCCCTATCGATGTTTTACCAAGCGAGCGGTTTTGAATCGTGGCCGCTCACCCTCAAGCGCTGAGCACGCAACCGGCATGATATGTCGGCTGATCGGGCATTCCCGCTTGCCTCTTTCACGCACGTGTTCGGCTGGCCATCCTGTTTAGCCCGCGAAGGATGCATTATTTTCCGCAGCGAGTGAACGCCAAATATCATCTTTGACTTATGTCTATCTGGATGACCCGGAGACTGACTCTATGATGTCACGCGTGGCAAACCAGCTACATTGTATGTGGAGCAATGAAATTGCATCTCCGAATCCCGTTTTAATACTTGTTGATTAGTGTCTCATTTACTATATTAAATGCGGAAACATGTACTGCCTGATGGAACAATTTTGACGAGTAGTTCCGCACTGCGAAATGCTCCGCCCAGTTTTGGCGGCAGGTTTCGCGATTAATAATTACAACGAGGTTGCGATGAAAACAACAAAGGCGCTGTTCGCCACGAACCCATTGGCAAAAGCTATTGCCTGCTTGAGTGTTCCGGTCATGCTGCTGGGCGCTGCCCCGGCAATGGCACAGAATTCAGAAATCGAGGAACTACGTCGTCAGCTCAAGGCACTGGAAGCGCGCATTGAGCAAAGCACCGCACGTGCCGAAGCTGACGCTGCTCAGGCGCGGGAAGAGGCCGCTCAGGCACGTGCCGAAGCGCGCGAGGCCCGTGAGCAGCTGGCAGGCAGCCGTGCTGCGCCACGCAGCGAGCCGGTCAAGGCAGACTCTGACTACATCGTGCGCGATGGCAAAGGCATCAAGATCGGCAACACGACAGTGACAGTTAGCGGCTTCATCAAGGCCGACGCAGTGGTCGGCTCCGGTGGTGACGGCAGTGCCAACAACCGTACGCTGGGCCAGGCTGCCAATTTCGCGACCTTCGCAGCCTCGGATAATGCAGATGAATGGCGGTTTGGCTCCAGTATCCGTGAGAGCCGTATTGCTCTGGGCACGCGCACTGCGGACGTCAATGGTCATGACCTGATTACCCACCTCGAAATGGACTTCCATGGGTCCGAAGACGGCGCCAACGAGTTCGTTTCCAATAGCTATAACCCGCGTATCCGTCTGGCTTATGCACAATGGGCAGACTGGACTGTGGGCCAGGACGTGACCACCTTCACTGAGTTGGCCGCGCTGCCCGAGATTCTTAACCAGGGCAAGATGGCTGCCTTTATTTATACTCGTCAACCGCTGCTGCGCTATGGCATGGATATCCCCGGCGGTCGTCTGTCCGCTGCCATCGAAAACCCCGAGGACGGTGGCAACGACCAGGCTTATCCGGACGTAGTGCTTCGCTATCAGCACAAGAACGATTACGGCGTGTTCTCCCTCTCAGGTATGGCGCGTACTCTGGAGAAAGACTCCGTTGATGACCGTTCTCTGCAAGGGGCTGTATCGCTCGCAGCGCGTATACCGACCGTCGGCAAGGACAATCTGCGTCTGCAGTACAGCTATGGTGCCCTTGGTCGCTACGCTGGGCTGAGAACCTTTGCTGATGTGTTAAATACCGACACCACCGTAGGTGGCGTCATTACAGAAGACGGCGAACTGACTACTGCTGTTTCCTACGGAGCAACGGTTGCTTATCAAAGACACTGGACACCCAAGTGGCGTTCGAACCTGAGTCTATCGCAGTTGGAAATGGTAACTGACACAGATGCGGCAGAATTGGGTCGTTATTTTGACCGTTCCACCTCAGCTCATCTAAACCTGCTTTATCAAGCCACTAACAACATTACCCTTGGTCTGGAATACGCCTATTGGGACTTTGGCATAATCAGTGATTCTGGCTCCAACCAATATGAGCAGCTCATGGCATCGGCTAAGTTCAATTACTGATAGTTCGAACTTAGTAGTCTAGCTACGGCAAGGTATTACTTGCTCTTCAGCTCGCGATGAGTTGGGAGAGCAAGCCAAGGCCTGAGCCCGGATATATTCCGGGCTCAGGTTTTTTTTGGCCTCCCGGGTAGGGCTGTCCTGGGTTGCCGCCCGCCGGCTGTCAGGATTACGCAAGACGCCGTGAACCCATCGCTGGGGGCTTGACGAAAACATCCCTGTTTTCAACACTTGCTCCATCCTGACAGCCGGCAGGCTAAATGAGCATCGGCGTGAGGCTGAGATCAGAACCGCTTTCGATTTTCCTCTCAGGCAGCTCCAATGTTTATGCGAAGCGAGGCGACAGGGCTGAGCCGACCGTGCGATGACAGGGATGTCATCGACGAGCTTACAGGGACGTACTTGCAGCGTGTCGGCGCAGCCCTGTCGCCTCGCGATAGCTGACTCTGCGATACAGGCCCCGCGAGTGGTTGGTTGTCATGCGATTTCTGAGATCGCGTGAAAGTTTCTGTCGAGGGCAAGGCTGGTCGCCCATCAGCTGTCAGGATTGCGCAAGACGCCGTGAACCCGTCCCTGGGGGCTTGGCGAAAACATCCCTGTTTTCAACACTTGCTCCACCCTGACAGCCGGCGGACTTGAATGAGCATTGGCGTGAGGTGGGGATTTAGAACCGCTTTTTGCTCTCGGTCTTCCTATCAGGCACCTCCAATGTTCAGGCGAAGCGAGGCGACAGGGCTGGGCCGACCGTGCGATGACAGGGATGTCATCGAGCTTACAGGGACGTACTTGCAGCGTGTCGGCGCAGCCCTGTTGCCTCGCGGCAGCTGGCACTGGACTAGACAGACATACGTGCTGATACGGATAACAGGAGCTATTGAGAGGGAGCGTTAGGCGGGCAGGAGAGAGCGGCGTATAAAGCAAACCGCCCGCGGCCCGATACCGGGCGCAGGCGGCTATACCGCGTTAGAACCAGAGATTCGGCAGGAAGGTCACGATGTCAGGGAAGATCATCAGGATGATCAGGCCCACGATCTGCACCAGCACGAATGGAATAACCGAGCTATAGATGTCCTTCATGGTAATGCCCGGCGGTACGATGCCCTTGAGATAGAACAGGTTGAAGCCGAAGGGTGGCGTCATGTACCCGATTTCCATGTTGATCACGAACAGGATACCGAACCAGATCGGATCGAAACCCAGTGAGTCCACAATCGGCAGGAACACCGGCAGAGTGATCAGCATGATGCCTACGGGATCAAGCACCATCCCCAGCAGGAACACGATCACCATCATGGCAATGATGATGCCCCAGGGGCCGCCTGGAATCATGTGCATGAAGGTTTCGATCAGCTGGTGCGCGCCCATGCTCTGATAAGCCGAGCTGAAGGCATGCGCCGCAAACAGAATCCAGACGATCATGCCGGTCAGTTTGAAGGTGCGGATCGAGGCTTCACGGATCAGGTTGAAGTTCAGCTGGCGATAGACTGCCGCTGAAATCAGCGCACCCAACACACCCATGGCGGCCGCTTCGGTCGGCGTGGTCAGGCCGCCGATGATGGAACCCATCACCATCACGACAACCATGACCGGCAGCAATACCGAGCGCACCGCCCTGAACTTTTCAGGCCAGCTGCCGCGTTCCGAGGCTGGCAGTGCCGGTGCCAGGTGCGGCTGGAGATAGCAGCGGATCAGAACGTAGAGCACCGTGACGGTAATCAGTACCAGTCCGGGCAATATCCCTGCCGCGAACATCTTGCCTACCGACACACCGGAGATCAGCGCGTAAAGGATCATCATGATGCTGGGCGGGATCAATACGCCCCAGCCGCCACCGGTGTTGATCACACCGAGCACCATGCGCTTGTCGTAGCCACGCTCCAGCATCGAGGGCAGGGCGATGGTGCCCATGGCCACCACCGCGGCACCACTGATACCCACCATGGCGGCGAACACCGCACAGATCCCAAGCGTACCGACGGCCAGTCCGCCTCGCATACCGCCGCACCACAGGTGCATCATGCGGTAGAGGTCACGGGCTACGCCGGTTCGTTCGAGAATCATGGCCATGAAGACAAACAAGGGAATCGCAACCAGCGTGAAGCTGCCCATGGTGCCGTAGATCTGCGACGCCACCATGTAAAAGGAATCGATGCCCCAGGTGAAATACAGAAAGATAACGGAGACGCCGCCAAGTACGAATACCAGCGGGATGCCCATGAAAATACCCAGCAGCAACGCACCGAAGAACAATAGAGTCAGGGCTTCAATACTCACAACTCATCTCCTGTTTCGCCTTCCTCAGGCTTGTAATAATCCAGGTTCAGTGCGATAGCGATGTCCTGCAACAGCTTGACGATGCCTTGTAGCAACAGCAGCGTGGCTCCGACCGGAATGGCTACCTTGATCGGCCAGATAGGCGGGTTCCAGGCGGAATAGGATGTTTCCCAGCTGCTGACGGATTCGTGCGCCATTTCGTAGCCGAAATACAGTAGCGCCAGAATGAAGATGAAAAAGATGATTGAGCCGAGAATGTCTACAACGGCCCGTGCTCGGGGCTTGAGCTGTGAATGAAACAGATCGACATTCACGTGGCCGCGGTGTGCCAGGAGATAGCCGCCAGACAGCACGGCGTAGGCGCCGAACAGCATCTGCGTCAGTTCATTGGTCCACACGGTGGGCGAATTGAACATGTAGCGCAAAAAAACTTCGAGAATCAGAAACGCAAAGATCGGCACCACCAGATAGGCAACCATTCGGCCGATTACATCATTCAGTTTGGTAACGCCATTCATGAATGCAGTGATTGCACGCATCACACCCTCCGGGCATACCGCTATGGCTCAATTTGAAAACCCGAAGCCAGGACGGCTCCGGGTGGTGTCGCTGGAGATTTACAGGTAGCCGAGTTCGCCGAGGAATTCCTTGAGCATGCTCAGGGCCTTCTTGGTGTTCTCGCTACGCGCACCTTCCTTGTCCCATTGCTTCATGGCGGCCTGGGTCAGGTGGTTCTGAACGTCCTCCGGCAGGGTGTTGACCTGCACGCCCTTGTTAGCGACGGCGTTGGCCAGGGTCACCTGCTCCTGGTACTGATACTCATTGGTGCGGAACCAGAACTGCTCTTCCAGCGCCTGCTTGACGATCTGTTGCAGATCTTCGGGCAGCTTGTCCAGGGACCGTTGGCTCACGATGAATACGTCGGTACCGGCGATATTCAGGGCAGGTTTGACGTGGTGCTTGGCGACTTCATAGAGGGCCATGCTGTCGGCACCCTGTGAAGCACCCCAGTGCGCGCCGTCGACGATGCCGGCGTCCAGTGCGGAGTAAAGCTCACTACCGGGGATATAAGATGCAGTCGCGCCAGCGTCCGTGAGGAAGGTTTGCAGCGAGCCGGAGGAACGGATTTTCAGGCCCTTCAGATCTTCCATGCTGTTGACTGGACGCTTGATCACCATCTCGGTGGGATAGACCTTGTCGGTCGCCCAGTAGACGTTGTGCTCTGCTGCTTCGGCGCGCAGCATGTCTTCAAAACCCAGTACTTGATGGAAGTAGGCCGCTTCCCATACGTTGCGGAAGGCAAAAGGCAGACCCGAGGCAATACCCGCCAGGCTGACCTTGTTCTGTGCGTAGGACGGGGAGATAGTGCCCATGTCGACAATGCCGCGGCTGACCGCGTTGAAGGTTTCCTGCGCGCTGAACAGTGCGCCAGCTTCGAACAGCTGCAGCTTCAGTCTGCCATCGGAGCGTTCTTCCAGTACGTCTTTCAGACGCACCAGGCTGTCTGTGTATGACGTGCTCGCGCCAGGCCAGTGGGATTGAACACGCCAGGTAGTGGTTTCTGCCGCAGAGGCGACGGAGGGAGTTAGAGTGGCTGAGGTGGCCAGGGCGACGGCTGCCGCAATGGTGCCCAGTTTCTTGCGTAGGTTCGTTAACATCTCGTGCCTCATTGTTGTTTTGTTATGTATTTCACTGTGCAGAACTGTCGTCTGCACAATGAGTCAGGTTTTTAAATTTAACACACGAAAGGGTGATTGCAATACTCATTGCTCACCGGATCGAGACTGCTTGTTTTAAGGTCTCTGGAAGGGGCATAAATCAGTATAGATCATTCTGTATCGGCTGCTGACACGGCGCTGGCTCGGCATCTATGGCGTGGCGAGTCGGAACTGAGTCACTCCAGATGCGTGGGACGATGCGCCGGACAGGATGAAAAACGGCTTTTACATCATGAAATGAAAATGATGCAGTTGTTTTAGTGTGCGGTACTGACTTTCGTAGCGTTGACTTCGAAAGTGATCAGTTGTCCAATTGGACCCCCGGCGCTTGGTGCTGGTTCTCGGGGCGCAACGCTCGAGTTCAGGCCTCGCTGGTATGGTGCCTCCGCAATATGCTGGAAGCTCTGCATTGTGATCAATCGCTGGGCAGCCCCGGGCTGTTCGGTTTTACCGTTTATCAGGACGACAATAATATGTTTACGAGACACTATGGCGTTTGGCCGAAAAGCTTGTCCAAAACCATGACGCTGCCCCAGACCAGCCTTTTTACCAACCTCGAAATTTCCGTCCAACGGTATCCAGACCATCCTGCGATTATCTTTTACGACACATCTATTACCTATGCCGAGCTGCACCGTGATGTCGAAGCCCTGGCCGGTTGGTTGCAGGCGCAGGGCGTAAAGAAGGGCGATCGGGTACTGCTTTATATGCAGAACTCGCCGCAGTATGTCATGGGTTATTACGCCATTCTGCGTGCCGATGCGGTGGTGATTCCGGTCAATCCGATGAATCGCCACGCCGAACTCGAGCATTATATTGCCGACACCGGCGCTCAGATCTGTCTGGCGGGCCAGGAATTGGCCGAACATATACTGCCTCTGGTCGAGCATACCGACCTTCGGCAGGTTCTGGTTTCCGCCTATGGCAGCTTCCTCAAACAGCCCACTGACCTTGAACTGCCAGCCGAAGTGACTCTGGCCGAAACCCCGCTGCCCGAAGGCGGAACCCGCTGGGAAGCAGCGATCGCTGCCGGGCACAAGCCGGGTCCGCATACTGCCGGACCGGACGACCTCGCGTTGATCCCCTACAGCTCAGGTACCACGGGTGCGCCGAAGGGGTGTATGCACGTGCACCGTGCGGTCATGGCCACAGCCGTCCACCGCTCGTTCTGGAATCTGGCTACGGCTGACAGCGTGCAGCTCTCTACCTTGCCGTTCTTTCATGTGACCGGCATGCAGGCGTCCATGAACAGCCCCATCTATACCGGTTCCACCTCTGTGATCATGACCCGCTGGAATCGAACGGTGGCGGCCAAACTGATTGAGCGTTACCGGGTTACGGGATGGGCCAATATCGTCACCATGGCGGTGGACTTCCTTTCCAACCCTGACCTCGACCAATACGATATCTCCAGCCTGCAGAATATCGGTGGCGGTGGGGCAGCCATGCCGGAAGCCATTGCGCAGAAGCTGCACCGGCTGACGGGTCTGTCCTATATAGAAGGTTACGGTCTGTCCGAGACCATGGCCGCTACGCATATCAACCCGCCGGATCGTCCAAAGGCCCAGTGTCTCGGGATTCCGGTGTTCGATGTCGATTCGCGGATCATCGATCCGGACACGCTCGAAGAGATGGGCCCGGGCGAAACCGGTGAAATTGTCAGCCATGGCCCGCAGATCACCGTTGGCTACTGGAACCGCCCGGAGGAGACCGCTGCGGCCTTCATCGAGCTGGATGGCAAGCGCTTCTTCCGCACTGGCGACCTGGCGCGTTACGACGAAGAGGGCTACTTCTTCATGGTCGACCGAATCAAGCGAATGATCAACGCTTCCGGGTTCAAGGTGTGGCCGAGCGAAGTCGAAAGCATGATGTATCAGAACCCGCTGGTGCGTGAGGTATGTATCATTTCCTCGCCGCATCCCAAGCGTGGCGAAACGGTCAAGGCCTGTATCGTACTGAGCCCTGAAGCCAACCCGGCTACAGCGGAACAGGAAATCCTCGACTGGTGTAAGGCAGAGATGGCGACTTATAAGGTCCCGGAAATCGTTGAGTTCATGACGGAGCTGCCGAAATCACCGTCAGGAAAGCTGATGTGGCGTGAACTGCAGGAACAGGAGTGGCGTAAGCAGGCCTCCTGATGCTGCCGGAGCCGGCCGTCCCGGGCAGGCTTCGACATCAACTTCAATCAGCGAGTCTCAACTGGCCAGCGACTGAATATCGCTGGCCAGTATTACCAACTGGTGGGCGATTGAGTCACGGATTTTTTCCAGTGGCACGAGGTAAGAGGGCGCTGCGCACGTAAGTGCCATGGTGCTTCCGTCGGCGAGGGTGATAGGCACCCCGGCGGTATTGACGTTGCGATCCCAGTCACCCAGCGACAGGCAGAACCCGAACTGCCGATACTCCTCAACGGCACGCTCCAGTCCTGCACGTTTCTCGGGCCATTGCGCTTCGCCGTAGCGTTCGGCCAATGCATCCAGCAGCTCCTTGCGCGGATCCTCCTGCAATGACGCGTAATAGGCGCGCCCGGCCGCTGTCGTGGCCATTGGCAGTTTCAAACCGATCTCCATGCGTAACAGGGACTGCTCCGGTGGCAGCCGGTTCTCCACGTAGATCATATGGAAGCGATCACGGCAGGTAAGCCCTACGGAGGTGTTGTTCAGTCGGGCAAATTCGTCCATGTACGGTTGAGCCAGTTGGCGTACCCGCAGGTTGGACACGTACGCATGACCAAGCGCCAGAACCCCGGAGCTGAGCTGATACTTTTCCAGGCGAGCGTTATAGCTGAGATAGCCGAGGCTGGTCAGCGTGAACGTCATGCGCGATACCGTCGCCTTGGGCAGTCCGGTTATGCGTGCGATCTCCTGGTTACCGAGCGTAACCGACCCTTCATTGAACGCCCGCAGCACGTTCAGGCCGCGAGAAAGCGATTCTACGAAGCGACGATCCTTGGTGGCGTCGCTGGGGAATATCTGTTTGGACACGTCCTTATCTCCGTCGTGATCTGGTCGGCCATCAATGGCCAAGAGCCTACCCGAGAGCTTCACGACCTACGCCGCATTAGTCAATCAAAGGAGACTTGCGTCACATTTTTCGGTGACTGGTTTGAACAGCGAGGGCACGCCGCCTGTGCTTTTGCTCCATGAGATAGCGGCGGAGTGCTTGAAGTACAGCCTGATGACGCAGCTCAGGGTCGGGCGTGCCCCAACCCTGAGCTGGGAGGGGAGGGAGGCTCAGTGCACCCTGAACTGGGATACCAACTGCCTGAGATTTTCGCCCAGCCGTGCGAGCTCGTTGCTGGCGTCGGAGGTCTGGCTGACTCCCGTTGAGCTTTGTGCCGCCGCGTTGACGATGCTGACGACGTTGCGATTGATGTCTTCGGCGACATGGCTCTGTTGTTCGGATGCAGCGGCCACCTGAATTATCTGGCCGCGGATCATACCGACCGACTCTTCGATGGTCTGCAGCGATCCTGCTGCCTCGTTGATCGCGCTGACCGTGTGTTGCGATTGCGCCTGAGCACCTTTCATGTGATCAGCGGCTTTCTTTGATTCATCGACGTAGCTCTCGATCATGGCGCGGATCTGCGTAGCCGATTCACCGCTACGGCTGGCGAGCTGTCTGACTTCGTCTGCTACTACAGCAAAACCGCGTCCCATCTCGCCAGCGCGCGCCGCCTCGATTGCTGCGTTAAGCGCCAGCAGGTTGGTCTGTTCAGTGACTTCACGGATCACGTCCACCACCGACTGAATCTCATCGCTCTTGGCTGCCAGCGCCTCGATCATCCGTGCACTTTCCTGCAAGGTAGTAAACAGGTGCCGGACCGATTCCTGGGATGACAGAACGGTGCCGCGGCCCAGTCGCGATTGCTCGTCTGCTACCGACGCAGCGCTTTCGACTTCGGTGGCATTTCCGGCGATCTGGAGCACGGTTGCGGCCATCTCGTTGATTGCCGAGGCAATCTGATCGGTCTCGCTTCCCTGCAGTTCGACGGAGGCCTGCGTCTCTGAGGCGATATGACTCAGCTCCTCCGCAGCGGACGCAAGCTGATCGGTGGTCTCGCCTACCTGTGCAATGGCCTGTTGGATCTTCGAGACAAAGGCGTTGAATTGACGGCCCAGCTCGCTCAGCTCGTCGGTGCCCTGTGCGGGCAAACGCTGCGTCAGGTCGCCGTCGCCCTCGGCGATTTCCTGCATCATGCGGGTAGCGCTATTGAGCGGGCGGGTGACGGTGCGGCCGATGAAGATCCCAAGCAGGATCGCGACGCCGACGATAAATAGCGTGATCCACAGTATGCGGCTGAGCGCAGCCGCGGTGTTCGCTTCGATCTCCTGCTGTGCTGCGCTCACCGCTCTATCGACATCGGTGACGTAAATGCCCGCTCCGATAACCCATTGCCATTCAGGCAGATCGATCGAATAGGATATCTTCGGCTCCGGCTGGCCTGTTGCCGGATTCGTCCAGATATAGTCGTGGAACCCCTGGCCGCTTCGCCCGCTCGAGATCAGATTGCGCAACAACTCTCTGCGCGCCGGCGTCGAATCCACTGATGGCCCTTCGGCGCTGGGCTTGGGCCGAAAGGCCAGATTGTAGGAGTCGTATGTCCATGCATAGATATAGTTGTTATCGCCGAAACCCATCGAGCGAATAATGTCCCGCGCCGCCGTCTGGGCCGTGCTCTTGTCCATATAGGGGTCGGTATAGACCTCCTCGATAGCCGTGCGCGCCGCGTCCACTACCTGCTTGAGTCCGGTCTTGTGGGCTTCGATAAGTTGAGTGCGCAGTCGCTCCACCTCAGCAGCTCCCTGCACCTGAATCTGATTGAAGGTTAGCCAGGCAGTGACTCCTGCGGTCAACAAGACGGGAAGCAGAATCCCGATTAGCAGGCGGGACCGTATGCTGAGGCTTGAAACAAGATTCATGACGTTTCCTTACTGGGCTCCGGGCGGAACAATGATCTGAATGGTTACGTGCAAGGTATCGGCAGGCGACGCGGGTTCTGAAGTGTCTATCTCGGGCTTTTTGATGTTTTTTCTCCTCAGACGCCGTCGGTCTGCCGAGGCCGGCGGATGAGAGGTAGCCGGTTGATGTCGAAGGTTGAAGTCTTTGCCAGTGAACCCCATATAGCTTGTTTGCCATCTCATGAGAGGCTGCCATGCCCCTGATTCGAATTTTGCTGTTGCTGATCCCGCTGATCGAACTGGCGGGCCTGATATTGCTGGGCCAGGCGATCGGAGTCGGGTTCACCCTGCTCTGGGTGTTGGTAAGCGGGTTGCTTGGCGTAGCAGTCATACAACGACAGGGCTGGGGAATGCTCCAGCGTCTGCAGATGCAAATGGCTGAGAACCGCGCGCCTTTCTCCATTCTAAAGTCGGGAATGTGGGGCGTGCTGGCCGGTGTGCTGTTACTGATCCCGGGTGTCGTGACTGATGTTCTGGCAGTCCCTGCCTTGATACTCGCGCTGCGTAATCGCAACCGACCCGGTCCGGGCGAACCAGGCGGGCCGACAGTCTGGAAGCGCGGCGAGCACCACGTCATCGAAGGCGAGTGGGAGGCTGGTCGCAAGGAGTCGTCCGACTCGGATCAGCGCATCAATCGCGACTGAACCAGGCAGAAAAATTTTGCGGCAGGGGGCTTGAAAAGCTTTTACAGGGCCCCATTAAGGATTCACCAGTTTTGGCAGGCTCCCTCATCGGGTGCATGCCCTGAACAAAAGCATGCTCAGGCATGTTTGTCAGGCTGAAAAGCCTGTTTTTCTTGGGACGCCGGCACGCCGGCTTTTAGAAGCTAATTGGAGACTAAACACGATGAAAATTCGTCCGTTACACGATCGCGTCGTCGTTCGTCGCAGCGAAGAAGAAACTAAAACCGCTGGCGGTATCGTTCTGCCTGGCTCAGCCGCAGAAAAGCCAAATACCGGCGTGGTAGTAGCTGTAGGTACCGGGCGTCTGCTGGACAACGGTGAAGTGCGCGCACTGGCCGTCAAGGAAGGTGACAAGGTTGTCTTTGGTCCCTATTCCGGCAGCAGCACCATCAAGATCGACGGCGAAGACCTGCTGATCATGAGCGAATCCGAAATTTATGGTGTGCTGGACTGATCCGCGAACTGCTGACGTCCTGCATTTCTCCAACGAATATATGAAGGAAAGCGAAAATGGCTGCTAAAGAAGTTAAGTTCGGAATTTCCGGCCGCAACAAGATGCTGGCTGGTGTGAATACTCTGGCTGACGCCGTAAAGGCTACTCTGGGACCGAAGGGTCGCAACGTGTTGATCGAGCGCAGCTTCGGCGCGCCGATGATCACCAAGGACGGCGTTTCCGTTGCCAAGGAAATCGAGCTGAAAGACAAGTTCGAGAACATGGGTGCCCAGCTGGTCAAGGACGTAGCGTCCCGCGCCAACGACGACGCCGGTGACGGTACTACCACCGCGACCGTTCTGGCTCAGGCTATCGTTACCGAAGGTCTGAAGTCTGTTGCTGCCGGCATGAACCCCATGGACCTCAAGCGCGGCATCGACAAGGCGACTACCGCTATCGTTGCCGAGCTGAAGAACCTGGCCAAGCCCTGCGCTGATTCCCGCGCCATCGCTCAGGTCGGCACCATCTCGGCCAACTCCGATGAGTCCATCGGCAAGATCATCGCTGACGCGATGGAAAAAGTCGGCAAGGAAGGCGTTATCACTGTTGAGGAAGGCTCCGGCCTGGACAACGAGCTGTCTGTCGTAGAAGGCATGCAGTTCGATCGCGGCTACCTGTCTCCTTACTTCGTCAACAAGCCAGAAACCATGGCTGCCGAGCTGGACAACCCGTACATCCTGCTGGTTGACAAGAAGATCTCCAACATCCGCGAAATGCTGCCGATTCTGGAAGCTGTTGCCAAGGCTGGCCGTCCGCTGATGATCGTTGCTGAAGACGTTGAAGGCGAAGCGCTGGCGACTCTGGTTGTCAACAACATGCGTGGCATCGTCAAGGTTGCAGCCGTCAAGGCGCCTGGCTTCGGTGATCGTCGCAAGGCAATGCTGCAGGATATCGCTATCCTGACCGGCGGTACCGTGATCAGCGAAGAAGTTGGGCTGAACCTTGAGAACACGTCTCTTGAGCACCTTGGCCAGGCCAAGCGCGTTCAGATCAACAAGGACAACTCCACTGTTATCGACGGTGCGGGCACCCAGATCGACATCGAAGCGCGTGTATCGCAGATCCGTAAGCAGATCGACGACACTACCTCCGATTACGACCGTGAGAAGCTGCAAGAGCGTCTGGCCAAGCTGGCCGGCGGTGTTGCCGTCATCAAGGTTGGCGCAGCGACTGAAGTCGAGATGAAAGAGAAGAAGCACCGCGTTGAAGACGCTCTGCACGCAACCCGTGCGGCCGTTGAAGAAGGCGTGGTACCTGGCGGTGGGGTAGCGCTGGTTCGCGCGCTGCAGGCAATCGAAGGCATGACTGGTGCTAACGATGACCAGACTGTCGGCGTCAATCTGCTGCGTCGCGCTGTCGAAGCACCTTTCCGTCAGATCGTGACCAACGCCGGTGACGAAGCTTCTGTCGTGCTGGACAAGGTCAAGGCCGGCTCCGGTAACTATGGTTACAACGCTGCCACCGGTGAGTACGGCGACATGATCGAAATGGGTATCCTCGATCCGGCCAAGGTCACTCGCGCTGCGCTGCAGGCTGCTGCCTCCGTGGCCAGCCTGATGATCACGACCGAAGCCATGATTGCTGAGTTGCCGGACGACGACAAGCCAGCAATGCCTGACATGGGCGGCATGGGTGGTATGGGCGGCATGGGCGGCATGATGTAACGCTGCTTTCCCGCTCCGAAAACCCGGTCTGTAAAGACCGGGTTTTTTTTGTGCCTGGAGCATTGATTAGAAGATCATGTGTAAGCGATTACCTACACGAGATGTAAGCCATGACTGCCAAATGCTGTCAGCATGACAGTTGATTGGCTGTGTGATAATGGCTAAGCTATTGAATATAAAGAACATTATTTTATAGAAGGACAGGCGAGACCCTGTAGCAGCGCCTTGATTCCCTATGGATTGGACGTATTATGTATCCATGTGTGACGGATCACGCACCCCGACAGGAAGTTGGGGAAGGGATTTCCAGGAAGGTAAAGTCAGGATGACTTGGACACGGATTGCACAAATGGAATGAAGAGCGGGCGGGTTAATCCCCGCCCCTTTTTTTGCCTGCGATTTATGGCCTGACGTAGAACCTGCCGCTCGGTGTCAATACCTTCTCACTCTTTGAGCGGCCACAAAAAAAGCCGGCGCGAGGCCGGCATTTTCAATCCGTGCGCCTTTAGCGCTCCAGATACTGCAACTTGTCAGGCACACCGTCCCATTCTTCTGCATCGGGCAAACTGTCTTTTTTCTCGGTGATGTTTGGCCAGACTTCCGCCAGCTCTGCGTTCAGTTCGGTGTATTCCTGCTGATCGGCGGGCACTTCGTCCTCGGAGAAGATAGCGTTGGCCGGGCACTCAGGCTCGCACAGAGCGCAGTCGATACACTCGTCAGGATGAATGACCAGAAAATTCGGGCCTTCGTAAAAACAATCGACAGGGCAGACCTCAACGCAATCTGTGTATTTGCATTTGATGCAGTTGTCGGTAACAACGAAAGTCATTGTGGGTCTCCATCAAGATCGGCGAGTACGAAAGTGGCGCGTAGTTTAGCAGTTTTTTTCTGTGGGTACAGGGAGTTAGCCGATCCGTACCCATTATGCGCCGTTCTCCACACGTTTAATGAAAATCACTCTCATTTAGCGGCTGATCAATGCAGCTGCTCCTTCCACCGGTATAGCAGTTCCAGCGCCTGGCGCGGGGTCAGGTCGTCCGGTTTCACGCTTTGCATCTGTTCAATCAGCGGGTGCGGCGCACTGGCGAAAAGATCGCTTTGCAACGGCTGGTTACCGGCATTCAAGGTGCTGGCCTGCTGGTTCAGACTCTGGCGCTCGAGGTGCGCCAGATGTTGTTTGGCACGCTCCACTACTTCCCGGGGCACGCCCGCCAACTGCGCTACTTGCAAACCGTAGCTCTGGCTTGCGGGGCCCTCCAGCACGGTGTGCAGGAACACGATTCGCTCGTTGTGCTCGGTGGCATTGAGATGCACATTGGCTACGCCCGGGTCGGTATCGGCCAGACCGGTGAGCTCGAAATAATGCGTGGCGAACAGCGTAAAGGCGCGGATCTTTGCCAGGTACTCAGCCGCTGACCAGGCCAGAGACAGGCCGTCAAAAGTGCTGGTTCCCCGGCCTACTTCGTCCATCAGCACCAGGCTGGCCGCGGTCGCGTTGTGCAGGATGTTGGCGGTTTCGCTCATTTCCACCATGAAGGTGGAGCGGCCTCCTGCCAGATCATCACTGGAGCCGATACGCGTGAAGATCCGGTCAACGCAGGACAGCTCAACCTGGGCGGCCGGTACGTAGCTACCGATATGGGCAAGCAGTACGATCAGCGCGGTTTGCCGCATATAGGTTGATTTACCGCCCATGTTGGGGCCGGTAATCACGAGCATCCGGATGTCGTCGTTCAGGCATAGCCCGTTGGCCACAAAGGGCGTATCCAGTACCTGCTCGACCACCGGGTGACGGCCTTGCCTGATAATCAGCTGACTTTGCTCGACAAAGCGGGGCTGGCAAAAGTCCAGCGTGCCGGCGCGCTCGGCGAGATTCGCCAGGACATCAAGTTCTGCGAGGCTGGCTGCACTGTCCTGCAATGCCGCCAGGTCTTCGTTCAGGCGATCGAGCAGTTCGTCGTAAAGCTGTTTTTCTCTGGCCAGCGCACGGCTGCGGGCTGATAACGCCTTGTCTTCAAAGGTTTTCAGCTCAGGGGTGATGAAGCGCTCCGCACCTTTTAGCGTCTGGCGGCGGATGTAATCGACCGGCGCCTTATCCGATTGCCCGCGGGACAACTCGATGAAATAACCATGCACGCGGTTGTAGCCGACCTTCAGGCTGGACAGGCCGGTGCGCTCGCGTTCGCGGGTCTCCAGATCCAGCAGGAATTGACCGGCGTTTTCGCTGATGTTTTGCAAGTCGTCAAGCTCGGCATCGAAGCCTGCTTTGATCACGCCTCCGTCCCGTACCACTGCCGGAGGATTATCGATAATGGCGCGTTCAAGCAGGTCTGCCAGGGCAGGGTAGGTACGTACCTGTTCGGCCAGATGACGTACATGCGGGGTTTCGGTGGACGCGAGGGCTTCCTGCAACTCTGGCAGTACCGCCAGGGCATCGCGCAAACGCGCCAGGTCGCGGGGCCGGGCTGAGCGCAGGGCGACTCGTGCGAGGATGCGCTCGATGTCGCCGATGCCCTTGAGTATCGGCCGGATGTCTTCGTGGAAATGCTGGTCAAGGAAGGTCGCGATACTGCTTTGCCGGGCTTCCAGGACAGCCATGTCGCGCAGGGGGCGATTCAGCCAGCGTGCAAGAAGTCTGCTCCCCATCGTGGTTGCGGTCTGGTCGAGCACATCAAGCAGGGTGTTGTCACGCCCACCGGACAGGTTGCTGTCGATCTCCAGATTGCGCCGGCTGGCACTATCGATGATGACGCTGTCTTCGAATCGCTCGCGCAGAATGCCGCGGATGTGGGGCAGGGCGGTGCGCTGGGTTTCCTTGGCGTAGCACATCAACGCGCCGGCCGCACCGAGCCCGAGTGTCAGTCCACGACAGCCGAAGCCGGCGAGATCTTTGGTGCCGAATTGCTGTGTCAGCGACTTGAATGCGCTGTCCTGATCAAAGTCCCATGGAGCGCGCCGGCGCACCGCACGGCGTCGCTCGATGGGTGTATTGCTTTCCCAGTCATCGGGGATCAGCAACTCGGCTGGCGCCAGGCGCTCCAGTTCGCCGAGCAGCGTTTCCCAGCCGCGCAGCTCCATGGTGGTAAAGCGGCCGCTGTTGATGTCCAGCGTGGCCAGCCCGAAGCCACGTTCGCTCCCGACCAGTGCCGCGAGCAGGTTGTCCCGGCGCTCATCCAGCAAGGCTTCGTCGCTCACTGTGCCAGGTGTGAGAATACGCACGACCTGGCGCTCAACCGGACCTTTGGACGTGGCCGGGTCGCCGATCTGCTCGCAGATCACTACGGATTCACCCAGCTTGACCAGCTTGGCCAGATAACCTTCAGCCGCGTGAAAGGGGATACCCGCCATGGGAATCGGTTGCCCGCCCGACTGGCCGCGCGCGGTCAGCGTGATATCCAGCAGCCGCGCGGCTTTTTTTGCGTCGTCGTAGAAGAGTTCGTAGAAATCACCCATGCGATAGAACAGCAACTGATCTGGATGGTGCTGCTTGATGCCGAAATACTGCGTCATCATGGGGGTGTGGCTGGCTGATTTTTCGGCGCGACTCATGCAGATCCCTGGGGTCGGTGACGTTAGGAGGGTAGGTTGGCCGGGCATAGTCTACGCAAAGCGCTCTCGGCTTTTAAGCGCAAAGTGAAGTGCTCATTCAGTTTCAGGGAGCCGGCCTGCCAGCCCCGTCCGGTAACAGCCCCCGGAACCTTGTGCGCGCTTTTACAGTAGGCGAGTCTTTCGGTCGGCTACTATGAAGTTCCGTTATTCGTTTCGTGAATCATCCGATTTCAATGCTTCGATATGGTCGGTCAGCTCGCTTGACAGGGGTCTGGCCTCGGTCGTAGCTTGATTGCTGACAGTTGTCAGGGAGCGACGAAGCGTTTTCCTACAGGCCGTGCTTACAATAATTTCAGGAAGCTGCACGTGAACAATAATAAAGCGCCGACAATGCTCGGCTGCCTGAGCTACGGGGTATCGCCATGATTCTGACCGAGTTGCCAGACCATAACCTTGAACGCTTCGGTGAATATCCCTTTCTGTATTTCAATGATCGGCCGCTGAGCAATCGCCAGCTTCTGGAGATGACCAGCCGCCTTGCGGCAGGACTTCAGGCACAAGGCATCAAGCCAGGCGACCGCGTCATGGTGTGTATGGCGAACGCCCCGGAGGTATTTGTCGCCTACCAGGCGATCATGCGCGCCGGCGCAATTGTGCTCCCGGTAATGCATGTACTTCATCCCAGGGAGATTGGGTTCATCGCGGAAGTATCCGAGGCAAGCGCGATCATCACGCAACACTCGATTCTTCCCAATGTGCAGCAGGCCGTGGCCGGCATGACGGAGCCGCCATTGCTACTGGTGTCGGGGCTGGGCGAGCCGGCCAACGGCACTGCACCGCGCATGCTGGATCTGCATACGTTACTCCAGACTGCTTCGGGCGCGCTTGAGCATCCGCAGCTGCAGCCGGACGATACCGCCGTCATCCTGTTTACCTCCGGTACGACGGGACAGCCCAAGGGCGTCATGCTCACCCACCGTAACCTGTACAGCAATGCGGCGGCTGCGGCTGCCCTCGCTGATGTGGAGGACGAGCCCGCTGGCGTGACCCTGGGTGTTCTGCCCCTTGCTCATATCTACGGATTTACCACTGCCAACACCTTGTTCCTGCGAGGCGGTGCGATGGTGATCCTGCCGAAGTTTGGTGTTGCGGAGGTCTGCCAGGCTATTCAGGAGCACAAGGTCCGCCGTTTCAGTGCGGTGCCTGCGATGATCCATGCCCTGGTAGCGGATCCGGTCACGGCTCAGTACGACCTGTCCAGCCTGGAAATCGTGGGGTCGGGTTCGGCACCCTTGCCGGTCTCGCTGATTTCCGCATTCAAGGCGCGCTTCGGTGCAGATATATATGAGGGGTACGGCCTGTCCGAGGCCGCGCCTACAGTTTCTGCGCACCGGGTCGGTGAAACGCTCAAGCCTGGCTCGGTGGGCCGGGCGTTTCCAGGCGTTGAGCTGCGTATTGTTGACGAGGCGGGCCAACCGCTGCCGACGGGTGAGATTGGTGAGCTGTTGGTGCGGGGCGAGAACATCACACCGGGCTATTACCGCAACGAGGCAGCGACCAACGCGGCTATCCGGGATGGCTGGCTGCATACAGGCGATGTCGCGCGACTGGATGAGGGTGGCTACCTGTACATCGTGGATCGTCAAAAAGACCTGATCCTGCGCGGCGGTTTCAATATCTACCCGCGAGACCTGGAAGAGCTTATCTCTACGCATCCGACCGTTGCCGAAGTGGCGGTGGTGGGTGTGCCGTCGGAGCGCATGGGCGAAGAGGTGATCGCCGTGGTGGTGCCCGCCCGCAATGCCGTCGCGAGTGAGTCCGAACTCCTGGCTTTTTGCCAGGAGCATCTGGCGAAGTACAAAACGCCGCGCGCCGTCATCTTCGTCGACGCCCTGCCGCGCAACGGCGTCGGCAAGGTGCTCAAGAAAACCCTGCGCGAGCAAGTCGCAGAGTGGGTGCCTGACCAGGCGCTGGCCTGAGCCAGACTGGTTGCAAAGAATCGATCGGCGGAGGCATCAAGGCCTCCGCCAGGACTGAAGCAAACAATAACAAAACTGGAGAAGTATCCATGAAGATCAAGTCGCTGAAGAACGTGCTCAGTACTAGCGTGTCCCTGGCTGTCGCGCTTGCGATGAGCAGCGCCGGCCTGGCGCATGCAGACGAATACAAGATGCCGCGTCTGCTGGCGATAGGGACATCGGGTACTGCTAGCGGCAGCTTCGCTTCAACCAACGGGTGGGGCCCGGTATTCCAAAAGGAAACCGGCTCCAATGTGCGGATCGTCCCGGTGGACAATGAATCCCAACGGTATCAGCGGCTGACAGACCGCCGGGATCTCACCATCAGCTCGGTGTCCTCTGCCGAAATGCGTTTCCAGATCGAGGGGATTGGCAGCTATGCGGGCAGCAAGCCGGTTCCGCAGCGCGTCCTCTGGCACCACAACGACACGCCATGGGGTTTTGTCGTCGCCGGCAGTTCTGACCTGCACACCATGGAAGATCTCAAGAAGCGAAAAATCACCGTGTCACAGGGCGAGTTCTCGCCTCCCATGGTTGTCGCGGTAACCAAAGCCTTGCCTGCCTATCTGGGTATGACTGACGAAGAAACGTCCCAGAACTTCTCTTTTGCTTCTGCGAGCAGTTATGCGCAAAGCTGCCGCGCCGTGGTGGAGGGCCGGGCTGACGTCGCCTACTGCGCCCCGACGAGCTCGATCCTTTCCGAGATGGAAGGCGCCCCGGGTGGCATCCGCTGGCTGAACATGGACCTCGACAACAAGGAGGCCTGGAACCGGTTCCTGGCACACCGCACCATGGTCGTGCCTACCGAGATTGATCTTGGTGTGTCGACGGCAAAGGGTGTGGATGGCCTGGCCTCCAACTTTCTGTATTCCGTACCAGCGGATGCGGATGAAGAGTTCGCCTACAACATGGCCAAGTGGTTCCACCAGTCATTCGACAAATACAAGGGCACTCATCCACTGTCCGCACGTATGGATCTGAGTATTTTCCGGGAATACCTGAACCGCTCACCCTTGCCCGTTCATGAAGGCACGGTTCGTTACCTGAAGGAAGTAGGTGCCTGGACGGCTGAAGATGACACCTGGAACCAGGCCGCGATCGAGAAAATGGACCGCTGGACCGAGGCGCGGCAGGCAGCGCTGGACGAGGCACGAAAGGGGCGCATCCAGGCTAGCCATAACAACGAAGAATTCACCGCGATCCTGAAGAAGCACACCGAAGGGCTCGAGCCTTTCCGCACCCGGCTTTAAGCAATAGTCCTGACTGGGTCTGTTGTCGTGCTCGCGCCCTGTTCCTCCGGGGCGCGTAGCTGGCGGCAACAAATTCTGGCCACGCATCACCACCGTTTTTTTATTTGGAAGACAGTTCCATGAAAGCTGATGCCGCTCCTGTTGAAAGTGTTGAGCACAAATCTGAAGTGACCCGACTGGGCGACGCCACTTCCTGGCAAAGCATCCTGTTTGTCCTGCTTTGTGTAGGCGGGCTGCTGGCCGGCATTGCCTATATTTTTGGATTTACCTTTGCCGGGCACCGGCTGCTCGAAGGTGAGTACTACTGGATTTTCATCGGCCTTTTCGGGGCGGCCGCATTCATTGCGCTGCCTGCAAAAGCCAACCAGTTCAAAGTACCCGTTTATGACCTGGCTGCTGCCGCGCTGGTGCTGGGGGTGGGGATATTCTTCGCGATCAACGCCTGGGACATGGCGCAAGCCGGATGGAGCAATCTGTACTGGGGAATCGTGGTCTGGTTGTTGATGATGGAGCTGGCCCGGCGCAGCGGGGGCACTCCTTTCCTTCTGGTTGTTGCAGTCATCGGGGTATACCCCCTGATTGCCGATTACCTCCCCGGCTTGTTGATGGGGATTCCCTACCAGTTTGATCACATGATCGAAGCCCACGTCTTCCGCACTGAAGGGATGATGGGAATTACGACCAAGATCGTTGCGGAGATCATCCTCGGCTTCCTGGTTTTCGCCGGCATCCTGCTGGCAACGGGCGCAGGCGACTTCTTCATCGACCTGGCAAACGCCAGCTTCGGTCGCTATCGCGGCGGTCCCGCCAAAGTGGCGGTGGTTGCCAGTGCCTTCATGGGCAGCCTGTCGGGTTCAGTTTTTTCAAATATCGCCGGAACGGGTTCCATCACTATTCCAACGATGAAGAAGGCTGGGTATCCGGCACATTATGCTGGTGCTATCGAAGCGTGTGCTTCGACCGGTGGCGTTGTGATGCCGCCGGTAATGGGGGCCATTGCCTTTGTTATGGCCATCACCATCGGCGTCGACTACGCGGTCATCATGATTGCTGCGATTCTTCCGTCGTTGCTGTTCTACTTCGGTCTGATCCTGCAGGTGGACGCCTACGCGGCCCGCACTGGCATGAAAGGTATGCCGGTCGAAAGCCTCCCTTCCACTCGCAAAGTCCTGATGCGCGGTTGGCCATTCCTTCTGGTACTGGTGTTCCTGATCTGGGGATTGCTGTACATGCGCTGGGAGTACTACACCCCGTGGTACGCCTGCATCCTGATGATCGGCCTGTCTTTCTTCAACAAAGAAACGCGTATGACGCCGAAGCGGCTATATAGCGCGATGCGACAGATTGGTGTGCTGATTACGCAGACCGCGGCGATCATCCTGCCCATTGCGTTCGTCGTCAGCGCCCTGACCATCACGGGTGTGACAGGGTCCCTGACCTCGGGTCTGATAGGCCTGGGTGGCGATAATGTGTTCATGGTGATCTTCTTCGGTATCGTCGCCTGCTTTGTGATGGGAATGGCGGGGCTGGCGATCGTGGCGTACATCTTCCTGGCGGTCACGCTGGCGCCTGCGATCATTGAAGTCGGTGGGTTGAACACCATCGCGGTGCACTTCTTCATCGTCTACTACGCCATGCTCTCGGTGATCACGCCGCCGGTAGGGGCTGCTGCGTTCCTGGCCGGCACCATGGCCGGGGCCAAGCCGATGAAGACGTCATTCACGGCCATGCGTCTGGGCATCGTGATCTACTTCATACCGCTGTTCTTCCTGTTCCAGCCGGCGTTGGTATTGCAGGGTGATCTGACACCGCTGTTGTATGTGCTGCCGTCGATCATCATCGGCATCATGCTGATCTCGGGCGGTCTGGAAGGTTATCTGCTGGGCGCCGGACATGTGAAACCCTGGCAGCGTATACCGCTGTTCGTCGCCGGTTTCGCCTTCAGCTTTCCGGGTCTGATGACGACCATCATCGGTGGTCTGGCATCGGCGGTACTGATAGCGCTTGTGTGGAGTCAAAACCGGATGAAGCCAAGCCTGGCCTAAGGGCCAGCGACTGCACCGGTAGAAGGAAAAAGCCCGGAACCAGTAACGGTTTCCGGGCTTTTTCTTGTCAGGCGAGAAGAGTGTGCAGTCAGCTGGGCTGTGGCTCCGGCTGCTCTACAGAGTGTGCGAGCGTCTCAACCATTGCGGTAACGCCCGCAGCGACGGTATTGACGATGACGTCATCGTCAATATCCTGATGCAGCCAGTCGCGTAGCGGACCGAAGCCTGCAAGGTAAATGATCAGATTCGAGATGATTTCCGCCCGGGGATCGTCCTCGGCAAGACCCGCTCGATGCCGGAATTTCTCGGCCATCTGCCGGATCACCAGCTGATCGCGCGATCTCATGGCGTCGCGGTCGTCCTTCTGCAGATGCGGCACTGTGCGATAAGCCAGTAACGTGCCTTTGCGCTTCTTGGTCCAGGATTCGCTCAGGTACAACCTGACGCAGTCTTCCAGCGACTCCTGCGGGTGCTCTTTCATCAGTTCATGCAGATTGGGCACGCCCGAGCGAAACCAGAGCTTGTTCAATAATCGCCTGAGGATGTCGTTCTTGTTGGCGATATAGTCGTAGATGCTCGCCTGGTTGACCCCTGAAAGCGCGCAGATATCGCGCACCGTGGTCGAGGCGAAGCCTTTCTTGAGGAAGAGTTCGAGCGCTGCGTCGCATATCTGATCCCGGCGCTGCTCGGCGAGAGAAGTGTCCTGAATGCCTTCTAGCTTGGCTTCGAACAATTGGTCGGGCACATGTCCCGTAAATCCGGAACCTTTTTTATTCTCGTGCATCGCTTTGTCCATTACAGGAAAACTTTTATCTCATACGGAAATCACGCTGTACTGACAGGAAATACAGCCGCTCCGATGCCGAAAGTCTACCATGCCGGCGGCGCATCAACATGGCTCTGGCAGCGCGATGAGAACCTGTTTATAGGTGGCTTTATTCGCTTCGCGAAAAGCGGCTGGCAGTGTGGGAGAATGGTTTCAATCGGTTCCAAGACCTGACGGTTTGCCGCGCATTTCGTGTGTGTTTCTGGGGTCTGCGGCGTTGGGATGATAGGGTGGCCGGACACGCTGAAGTGAAGCAGTCGCGGTTTTTCAAGCGCAAATGAAGAGGTGTGCACGATGTCTCAATACGACCCCTTGATCGATTCCGTAGCCGCCCGGCTGGGCAACGGCTTGCGGCGGCTGGGTCTGCAGGTCACCACGGCTGAGTCCTGCACGGGCGGTGGTATTGCCGAAGCCATCACGCGGGTAAGCGGTAGCTCGGCCTGGTTTGAAACAGGCTTCGTTACTTATGCCAATCGCAGCAAATCCCACTGGTTGGGCGTGCCGGAGGACATACTCGAAACCCATGGCGCAGTCAGCGAGCCTGTGGTCCGGGCAATGGCGCAGGGCGCTTTGCAGGCAGCCGATGCGGATCTGGCGGTAGCGGTGAGCGGTGTTGCCGGGCCTGATGGCGGGACGCCGGAAAAGCCGGTCGGCACTGTCTGGTTTGCCTGGGCTATTCGGGGCAAGGGCGTAGTCAGCCACTGCAAGCGCATGCAGGGCAATCGTCGTGAAGTGCGCGCGCATACCGTGCTCAAGGCACTGGAAGGCCTGGTTATCGAGGTTGAACGCCTCGCTGCGAACCGATCATCATCCTGATCAAATAGGGGGGTAGGCGAGCTTCAGCAACTGTGGAATAATACTGACCAAATATACAGTAGTTTTTCCAGTAGTCCGGGCGCTACCGCTCCCGCCACTCCAAGAGGATGCACAATGGACGACAACAAGAAGAAGGCGCTTTCGGCGGCTTTGAGTCAGATTGAACGTCAGTTTGGCAAGGGCGCGGTCATGCGCATGGGCGATCATGAACGCCAGGCCATTCCGTCGATTTCCACCGGTTCGCTGGGGCTTGATATTGCCCTGGGTCTTGGCGGCTTGCCCAAGGGCCGGATCGTTGAAATCTATGGTCCTGAGTCGTCAGGTAAAACCACGCTGACCCTGTCGGTCATTGCTCAGGCTCAGAAGCAAGGGGCCACCTGCGCCTTCGTTGACGCTGAACATGCTTTGGACCCCGAGTACGCTGGCAAGCTGGGCGTGAATGTGGATGACCTGCTTGTGTCCCAGCCGGATACCGGTGAGCAGGCCCTTGAGATCACCGACATGCTGGTGCGTTCAAACGCGGTCGACGTAATCATTGTCGACTCCGTGGCTGCCCTGGTGCCCAAGGCCGAAATCGAAGGCGAAATGGGTGATCACCACGTGGGTGTCCAGGCGCGTCTGATGTCCCAGGCGCTGCGCAAGATCACCGGTAATATCAAGAACGCCAACTGCCTGGTTATCTTCATCAACCAGATCCGTATGAAGATCGGCGTTATGTTCGGTAACCCGGAAACCACTACCGGCGGTAACGCGCTGAAATTCTATTCTTCCGTACGACTGGACATCCGCCGCACGGGTGCGGTGAAAGAAGGTGACGAAGTGGTTGGCAGTGAGACCCGCGTCAAGGTCGTCAAGAACAAGGTTGCGCCGCCGTTCCGTCAGGCTGAGTTCCAGATTCTTTACGGTCAGGGCATCTATCACAATGCCGAGATCATCGATCTGGGCGTGCAGATCGGTCTGGTTGAGAAAGCAGGCGCCTGGTACAGCTACAAGGGCAACAAGATCGGTCAGGGCAAGGCAAATGCTGCCAAGTACATGGCCGAGAACGTTGCGATTGCTGAAGAAATTGAAAAGGCGATCCGTGAAAAATTGTTGCCCAAGCCCGGCAAGCCAGGTGCTGTGGTTGAGGATAGCGCCGAAGCGGACGCCTGATCCGCTTCGTCACTGACATATGTTCGGTCGCAAGGGACTCGAGACCCCGGTAGCCATCCGCCGCACCGCGCTGGATTTGCTGGCGCGGCGAGAACATACCCGTCTGGAGTTGCAACGCAAGTTACGTCAGCGCGAAGCGCCGGCTGATTTGCTTGAAGTGGAGCTGGACCGTCTGGAAGACGACGGGCTGCTCAGCGACGAGCGCTTCTGCGAAGCCTATGTTCACGCCCGTTCCCAGCGAGGGTACGGGCCGCAGCGGTTACGCCAGGAAATGCGCGAGCGCGGTGTGGCTGAACATCTGATTGATTCGATATTGCGCGATGAGGTCTATGACTGGAGCGCGCTTGCCCGCGAGACATTTCACAAGCGCTTTCCGGAAGGCGAGGCGCGGGACGCCAGAGAGCGCGCCAAGCAGCTTCGCTTCATGCAGTATCGTGGTTTTGCTGGTTATGAGGTTGATTGAGCACGTCGATCAACGCGCGTAAACGTCCGTGATCGCGGCCATTGAACACAAATCCCAGTCGTACCAGTTGTTTCAACTCGGGTTCGTCTGATTCGCTCGGTGAATCATGTGTTTGATGAAACCCGGGCTCCTTGCAGATCCCCGCAAACTCCTTATTGATCAGCTCCATTGCCGCTTCAGTCAGCGGGCGGTACAGCCTGATAACGTACTGACCGTCGACCCAGCGTGCTGAATGGTAATTACTGTAGAACCGCAGGATGTGTTCCATGGCTTCGTCAGGCGAATGGGCCACGGTCATGAGATTCAGATCTGACTCGCCGATGTAGCCGGATTCACACAGTTGATGCCGGAAAAACTCCACCAGGCCACTCCAGAATCCGCCCTCCGGAAGATCCAGCAGGATAACCGGCACTACCGGACTCTTGCCTGTCTGGATCAGCGTCAGGAGCTCCAGTGTTTCATCCAGCGTGCCGAACCCACCCGGACATAGCACCAGCGCGTCTGCCTCCTTGACGAAAAACAGTTTGCGCAGGAAGAAGAATTTGAACGGCAGCTCGTGATCGGTACCACGCACTATGTCATTCGAGCGTTGTTCGAAGGGCAGGGTGATGTTGAACCCCAGGCTGTTATCCAGCCCGGCGCCCTCGTGCGCGGCAGCCATAATGCCTGCGCCTGCACCTGTGATGGTCATGAACTCATTGCGCGCGAGCGCCGCGCCCATCTTCTTGGCGAGCATATACAGCTCGTGGCTGATAGGCGTGCGCGCCGAGCCGAATACGGTGACCTTGCGCCGCCGTTTGAACAGTTCCAGCCGCGCGAACGCCTGTTCCAGTTCACGTATCGTCTGCAGCATGATCTTGGCATCCCAGCGGTCCCGGTCAGCCTGGGCCATGCGCACCACAGTCAGGACCATTTCCTTGTATAACGCTGCGTTCTCGCTGCTGCCCTGGCAGGCGTTGATGAGATCATCGACCTTGTCCTGAATGCCGGTGTCTCCGGTGCGCAAGTGCCGGTTCAGATACCCCACCGTGTTCAGATCATCCGACATATATCGCTCCTGCTCGCTCATGGGGGCTGATCACAAGGTGATCTTCTGCCCTTGTTCCGGGAGTCTGGCTTGTATGCCCAACTGCTCCTTGATTGCCGCTGCGAGTATCTGGCTCTTTTCTTCTTCACCATGCACCAGATATACCTCGGGGGCACTGGTAAAATGCTTTAGCCAACCGATCAGATCGCTTTGGCCAGCATGTGCCGAAAAGCCGCCCAGCGTATGCAGTTGAGCATTGACCGCCAGGCTCTGATGCACCACGCGAATCTGTTTCTCGCCATCCACCAGGCGACGCCCCACGGTGCCCTTGGCCTGAAAACCGGGAAAGATCACATGACAGTTCTTACGCCACAGGTTGTGCTTGAAGTGATGGACGATTCGACCGCCGTTACACATGCCCGCTCCGGCAATGATGATCGCGCCGCTGGTGACCTTGTTGATCGCCATCGACTCATCCGGCGTCTGGGTGCATTTGAGTATGGGCAACCAGTCGCGCAGCGTGCCCTTGCCGCTGCCCTTGATCAGCGCCTGGTCTTCTTCGCTGAACTGGTGATGGTAGCGGTCGTAGATTCTGGTGGCAGCGATTGCCATCGGACTATCGAGGAACACAGTGTGTTGCTTGAGCAGTCCCGCCTGGTAGAACTTGCCCAGATAGTAGAGCAGGTCCTGCGTGCGGCCTACGGCGAAGGAGGGGATCAGCACGTTGCCGCCGTCCTTCCAGGCTCGTTCCAGGATCGCCTGCAGCTCTGTCAGGGTCTCCTGCTTGTTCCGGTGGTCGCGATCGCCATAGGTGGATTCCATCAGCACCAGATCCGCTTGCTCAAGGAAGGCCGGGTCACGCAGCAGCGGGGCGTCCAGCCCGCCGAGGTCGCCGGAGAACACCAGTCGACGGGTGCGTTCGCCTTCCTCATGCACGCTGATTTCCACGATGGCAGAGCCCAGTATGTGTCCTGCTTCGTGGAAGCATACCTCGATACCACGGGCGATCATGGTTGGCTGCTGATAATCGGTGGGCTTGCACAGTTCCAG
This sequence comes from Pseudomonas sp. gcc21, assembly GCF_012844345.1. Classification (NCBI taxonomy): domain Bacteria; kingdom Pseudomonadati; phylum Pseudomonadota; class Gammaproteobacteria; order Pseudomonadales; family Pseudomonadaceae; genus Pseudomonas; species Pseudomonas sp. gcc21. The sequence goes on from NZ_CP051625.1 coordinate 3,929,071, forward strand.
CGCCGCGTCAGTGTCGGCTTGAACATACAAGGGCTCAAGCAAGGGTTTGCCGGCCCGCTGTCGCCAGCGATTTTCCCATTCCGTGTCGCGCTCCTGCAGGCCGGCTGCGTCCTTGAGCATCAGCCCCAGCAGATCGGTGCTGGCAGGCGTCAGATAGATCGAACCACTGAATCCTTCGGCCACCAGTTTGGGTAGCAGTCCCGAGTGATCAAGATGGGCATGGGATATCACCACCGCACTCAGCGCAGCGGGGTCGAAGGGAAAGCGGTTGCGATTATGAAGCTCGTCGCGCTTGCCGCCCTGCGTCATGCCGCACTCGATCAGCACCTGATCGCCGTTGGCTTCCAGCAGATAGCAGGAACCGGTTACCTGTCGAACTGCACCGTGAAACGTAAGTGATGCCATGGATATCTTCCTGAGATTGGGAAAAATTGATTATCAATCCTTCCGCCTCCCTGTGACATGACCTGCGTCATGCCCGCTTCAAGTCAGAGCGCCTGGCAATGTTCGGCAATGAAACGTTGGGTCAGGACCGGTTGCGTGGACCCGGTCAGAACGAAGTGATAAGTCAGCGTGGCGCCCAGATCCATCAATCGGCGGAAACGCTGGTTCTCGCAGACGCTGGCCTGGAGCTGGGTGCGAACAACCAGCGGGTCGCCTTGCAGCTTTTTCGCATAAGCAGGCCGTACCGACAGGATATTGACCAGCTGTTTGCCATCGACCGTGAAGCCCTCGTCGGTGATCTCCTCGTTGATCGCTCGCGGGGTGCCTTCGCTACTGATGACCGCGACGTCCTCGAGCATTTTCTGCAACTGCATGTCGCGAAGCGACGCCCCGTGCGCTGGCACGACTACGGACAAGGCTAGGACAAGACTTAACCAACGCATGAGATCTCCATCTGCTGTAAGAAAGGTTCTAACTGTCGGACCGCGCCACAGGACAGTGGTTCGTTGGTCGGGGTCTCGCCGCTGGCGCGCTGCTTGCAGCTCAATGATGCCCCGCCGGTTCTTGCTGCACCGGGGCAACGGTACGGCGTCGCTCGAGGTAAATGGGTACGAGTTGCGCCAGCAGCATGCCGCTCAGCATCAATGCGCAACCGATAAGGCCGCGCAGGCTGAGTGTCTCGCCGAGGACCAGCCAGGCGGCCAGGGCGGCGAACACGGCTTCCAGACTCAGAATGATGGCGGCGTGGGAGGTAATAGCATCCTTCTGCGCGACCACCTGCAAGGTGAAGCCGATGCCTACCGCCAGCAGTCCGCCATACAGAATCGCCGGGACGGCCAGGACAATATTGTGCCAATCCAGCTCCTCGAAGATCAGCGCCAGCATCAGACTGATGAGCGCGCAAACAACGAACTGCAAAAAGGCAACGCGGATCGGATCGTAGCGGCTTGCCAATGCACCGACCAGAAGCACATGGAGCGCCCAGCAGGCGGCGCCGATCAGCTGTAACCAGTCCCCGGGGGCTACGCTGTAATCCTCATTGATACTGAGCAGTAGCATGCCTACCAGCGCAAGCAGTGCGCCGATCCAGGTGCCCACGCCGGTGCGCATACCGATAAACAGACCGAATATCGGTACGAGAATGACGTAGAGCCCGGTAATGAAGCCCGAGTTGGTTACGCTGGTGAACATCAGCCCGATCTGCTGAAGGTTGATGCCCAGCGTCAACACCGTGCCAAGCACGAGACTGCCGAGAACCATCGGTCGACTAAACTGGCGGTGAGGCTGGTCGGTCTGCGGTCGCGCCAGCAGGACCAGTGGCAGCACCACAAGGGCCCCGAGCAGGAAGCGCAGGCCGGTATAAAGAAAGGGCCCTATGTGTTCCATGCCAAGACTCTGGGCGACAAAGGTACTGCCCCAGATCAGGGCAGTAATGAGCATCAGGGCGTCGGCCCGATAGGTTCGAATATTCATGAACGACAACCGTCTGGAAAAGGCGGAGAGTATGAACCTCGAGGCGCGCGCAAAACAGATACAGTAGCGCTGTGATCGCGCCATGGCGCGCCGATGCGAATTGACGCCACTGCCGCCAGCTGGCACGCTCTCGCTGCTGTTTGAAGGACTAACCATTGATAACAATAACAGTTCAATTGGAAATCCAGGCATGGGCCCCACTTACGACATTCTGATCGCCGACGATCATCCGCTTTTCCGCAGCGCACTGCGTCAGGCGCTGAGCAACGGCCTCGAAGCAGAAGTGCAGCTGACCGAAGCCGGAAGCATCGTCGAATTACAATCGTTGCTTGAAACGCGAAAGGATTGGGACCTGGTGCTACTCGATCTGAATATGCCGGGAGCCTATGGCTTTTCTGGCCTGGTATTGCTGCGCGGGCAGTATCCGCATATCCCGGTAGTGGTGATTTCCGCGCAGGAAGAGGCGCCGGTATACAAGCGTGCCAAGGATTTCGGTGCCAGTGGTTTCATTCCCAAGTCGTCAACACTCGAGGGCATCCAGCAGGCCGTACAGGAAGTGCTGGATGGTGGCGTATGCTGGCCCCCTGCGGTCGACGACGCTGGCCCGTTGTCCGATGAAGAAAAGAACATCAGTGCCCAGTTGGCCAGTTTGACGCCCCAGCAATTCAAGGTGCTGACCATGGTCTGCGATGGTTTGCTCAACAAGCAGATCGCCTATGAGCTGAACGTCTCCGAGGCCACCGTCAAGGCGCATGTGACAGCGATTTTTCGCAAGCTCGACGTCCGCACCCGTACCCAGGCGGCCCTCGCACTGCAACATATGGAACTAACGCGCGCCGCGCAATAGCCAGGATCGAACGGATGGAAGAAAACCCATACAAGGGCGTGACCGGGTTGCGTCGGGTGTGGCGTGCGACGGGTTATTCGCTGGACGGCCTGGCTGTGGCCTACCGGGGTGAAGCCGCATTCCGTCAATTGGTGTGGCTGGCCGCGGTGCTCATACCGGTGGCGCTGATCTTGCCGTTGGATGCTATTTCCCGCGCACTGCTGATTGGCAGTGTCATGGTTTCGCTCATTGTCGAACTGCTTAATTCAGCGATCGAGGCGGCCATCGACCGGATCTCGCTGGAACGTCATCCGCTTTCCAAAGCCTCCAAGGATATGGGCAGTGCCGCGCAGTTGATCAGCCTGAGCCTGATCGCGGTGGTCTGGGGATTGGTGCTGCTCGGCTGAAGCGCCCGCGCAGCAACCCCGACTTTTGTCTGAACATGCCTCTCTGGGCAAAGCCCGGGGCCGCTGCCAAACTATGACTTTGCACAACAGGCCCTACTGCTCATGATGCTCACCGGCGGGCTGGTCGCCACGATTTTCATCCTCTATATCGTCCTGCTGTTCGCGATAGCGTTCTGGGGTGACCGAAAGCCGGGCGAGTTCAACCCGCGTCTGCGTATGTGGGTGTTCGGGCTGTCGCTGGCGGTCTGGTGTACGAGCTGGACGTTCTTCGGTGCGGTCGGCATGGCCGCCGGGCAGCTCTGGGCGTTTCTGCCAATCTATCTCGGGCCGGTGCTGCTGTTCCTGTTTGGCTGGCGTATCTACGCTCGCATGATTGCGATCAGCAAGCAGGAGAATATTACCTCCATCGCCGACTTCATCGCCTCGCGCTACGGTAAATCCCAGGGGCTGGCGGTGATGGTTACGCTGCTGTGTCTGGTCAGCGTTTTGCCGTATATCGCGCTGCAATTGAAGGGCATCGTGCTCGGCTACACCCTCCTGAGCGCACCGTCCCCGGCGGACGGGCTGGTTGAAGGCGAGGGCGGCGTGGCTGAAGATACGGCGCTGGCGGTGACCCTGGTGCTGGCGCTGTTTGCCATCCTGTTCGGCACGCGCAGCCTGGACGTGACCGAGCACCACCGCGGCATGATGCTGGCGATTGCCTTCGAGTCGCTGGTCAAGTTGCTGGCATTTCTCGCAGTGGGCGCTTTTGTCACCTTCGGTCTGTTCAACGGCTTCGGGGATCTGTTCGAGCGCGCTGCGACCACCCCAGAGCTTGAGGAATACTGGCAACGCGAAACGCTGCATACCAGCATCCTGTTCCAGACCTTTATCGCAATACTTGCGTTTGTCTGCCTGCCGCGACAGTTCCAGGTCGCCGTCGTGGAGAATATTCAGCCGGGAGACTTGCGTCTGGCGCGCTGGGTCTTTCCCGCCTATCTGATTCTGGCAGCGTTGTTCGTTATACCCATCGCCCTCGCCGGGCAGATAACCCTCGGTCCGAACGTCTCTCCCGATTCGTATGTGATCAGTATTCCCTTGACCGAAGGCCGCCCGGTGCTGGCAATGCTGGCCTTTCTTGGCGGTGCTTCCGCCGCGACCGGCATGGTCGTGGTGGCGGCCATTGCGTTGAGCACTATGGTATCCAATGACGTAGTAATGCCCTTGCTGCTGCGCAACCGGCATCGCTCCGCACAGTCCTATGAAGAGTTTCGCGGATCGCTGCTCAACGTGCGGCGCACCAGTATTCTGGTGATCCTTCTGCTGGCGTACGTCGTGTATCGGCTGATCGGTTCGGCAGGCAGCCTGGCCAATATCGGTCAGATTGCCTTCGCTGCAATCGCCCAGCTTGCCCCGGCCATGTTCGGCGCGCTGTTCTGGAAGCAGGCAAACCGCACCGGTGTATTCGTCGGGCTTACCATCGGTATCAGCCTGTGGCTGTATCTGCTGATTGTTCCGGCAATTGGTGGTGGCCTGGGGCTGAATCTGGGCGGCTGGCCCTTGCTGGCGCAGCTGCATGGCGACTCGTTTGGACTGCCCATCGACAACATCACCTTGGGCAGCCTGATTGCGCTGGCCTGCAATTTCGCTGCCTTTGTAGTTGTCTCCCAGGCGAGCCGCACCCGTGTCCTGGAACACTGGCAAGCCAGTCGCTTCGTCAGCGAAGACGGCCAGATGTGGGCCAATGGTCCGAGCCGCTCATTGTTGCGCGTAACGGTGAATGACTTGCTTGAGCTGGCTTCGCGGTTCGTTGGCGAAGAGCGTGCCTACTCCAGTTTCGAGCGCTTCGCCGCGGCGCAAGATACGGCTCTGGTCTCCACCGTCGCGGCCGACAGCAGCTGGATTACCCATACCGAACGCTTGCTGGCCGGCGTACTCGGTGCGTCATCGGCGCGGGTCGTGGTGAAAGCTGCAATCGAGGGCCGCGACATGCAATTTGACGATGTGGTGCGCATCGTCGACGAAGCGACCGAGGTGCTGCAGTTCAACCGGGGACTGCTGCAGGGCGCGATCGAGAATATTACCCAGGGCATCAGCGTGGTGGACAAGGAGCTGCGGCTGGTGGCGTGGAACCGGCGTTACCTGGAAATGTTCGAGTACCCGGAAGGGCTGATCGTGATTGGCCGGCCGATTGCGGATCTCATTCTGTGCAACGCCAAGCGCGGGCTCTGTGGCCCGGGTGACCCGCAGTCCCACGTCGACAAGCGCATCAACTGGATGCGCCGCGGCACCGCGCACCGTTCAGAGCGCCTGTTTCCCAGCGGCCGGGTTATCGAAATCATCGGCAACCCGATGCCTGGCGGCGGGTTCGTCATGAGTTTCACCGACATCACAGCGTTCAAGAAAGCCGAGCAGGGACTCAAGGAAGCCAACGAAAGCCTGGAACAACGTGTGGCCGAGCGTACCCGGGAACTGTCTGAACTGAACGAGGCGCTGATTCAGGCCAAGGCACAAACCGAGCGTACCAGCCAATCCAAAGGGCGCTTCCTGACGGCGGTCAGCCACGACCTGATGCAGCCGATGAACGCCGCCAGACTGTTTTCTGCCTCACTGGCCCATCAGCCGAATCTGCCAGCCGAAGCGCAGGAGCTGGTGCGGCATCTGGATACATCGCTACGCTCGGCTGAGGATCTGATTTCCGACCTGCTGGATATGTCGCGCCTGGAGGCCGGCCGAATCAACCCCGAGTGGAGCGATTTCCCGCTCAGTGAGCTATTCGACACCCTGCGCATCGAGTTCGGCGCACTGGCGGCGGAGCAGGGCGTGGATCTGCGTGTACGTGCGAGTCGATTGCCTGTGCGCAGTGATCCGCGGTTGCTGCGCCGAATCCTGCAGAACTTCCTGACCAACGCGTTTCGCTATGCGGGTAACTCGCGGGTACTGCTCGGTGTGCGGCGGGTCGGTGAACGCGTTCGGATCGAAGTCTGGGATCAGGGACCGGGGATTCCACGCGACAAACTGGAGATCATCTTCGAGGAATTCCAGCGTCTGGACAGTCATCGCAACCAGGCCGAGAAGGGCCTCGGCCTGGGGTTGGCGATAACGGATGGTCTTTGCCGGGTGCTCGGGCATCAACTGGCGGTGCGTTCCTGGCCGGGGCGCGGCAGCGTGTTCAGCGTCACTCTGCCGATCGCTCGTTCAAGCGGGCAGGGCAAACAGACCAATCAGACCCAGGCAGCGCCTGCGGTGAGTGGTGCACAGGTGCTGTGTATCGATAATGAACTGAATATTCTGACCGGTATGCGCAGTCTCCTTGGCCGCTGGCAGTGCAATGTAGCCATTGCCCGCAATCGCAACGAGGTAAGCAGCATTCTCGCAGAGGGCTTCAGGCCGCAGCTGGTGCTGGTTGATTTTCATCTCGATGAGGGCGACACCGGACTGGAGGTGATGCGCTGGCTGCGTGAGCAGTTGGGCGCCGATCTGCCGGGCGTGGTGATCAGCGCAGACGGCCGCAATGAACTGGTCACGCGGATACGTCAGGCAGACCTGGATTTTCTGCCCAAGCCGGTCAAACCCGCAGCGATGCGTGCGCTGATCAGCCGTTACGTGACCTTGCAGTAGACAGTGAAATGGATTGCGTCGCGCAGGCGCACGACACACCCAGGTAGCGAGCGAACGCTGCGCCCCGGAGATGTTGAGCGCCTGCTCAACGACAGCGCATCTCAGGCCTCTCCGAACTGTATCAACCCAACTGTATCTTGAAGCGACGCGTATCGCGCCTTAGTCTTCCCGATTACCACGCAGAGTCAGTATTCATGTCGTCGCGTTTCAAACAGGCGCTGCTGGGTGCGCGGGACACCATCCCCATGCTCGTCGGCGCTGCACCCTTCGGAATCATATACGGAACCCTGGCGGTGTCGTCCGGATTGTCGGTGGCCGCCACCCTGGCGATGTCCGTCTTCGTGTTCGCAGGTTCCGCTCAATTCATTGCTGCAAGTTTGATTGCATCCGGCACCGGGCTGGCGGTGATCCTGATCACCACCTTCATCGTCAATCTGCGGCACATGCTGTATAGCGCCAGCCTGCTGCCCTACGTCAAACACCTGCCGCAGCGCTGGCGCATTCCGCTGGCCTTCTGGCTGACCGACGAAACCTACGCCATTGTGCAAAACCATTACCTGCGCTCGCAGGGGCCGCTGGAACACCAGCACTGGTATTTTCTCGGCTCCTGCCTGGCGATGTACAGCAATTGGGTAGCCTGCACTCTGGTGGGCGTGCTGCTGGGCAGCTCGTTACCGGGTATGGCGGGTTGGGGGCTGGATTTTGCGATGGTCGCGACCTTCATCGGGATCGTGGTGCCCTCGCTGCGCAGCCGCCCCATGATTGTCTCAGCGCTGGTGGCGGCTGCGGTGGCGCTGGTTGCGCATACGCTGCCCTACAAGCTGGGGCTGATCCTGGCTGCGCTGGCCGGCGTGGTGGCGGGGCTGGTCGCAGAGCAGCTCAACCGCGCGGACCGAACCGGGGAGGCCGCTGATGAGCCACGCTGAGATCCTTCTCATCGCCGGTATGACGGCGATCACCTTTGCCATTCGCTATACGCTGTTTGCCGTAGGCCATCGGGTGCGTTTCAGCCCTCTGCTGAGCAGGGCGCTGAGTTACGTTCCGGTGGCGGTGCTGACCGCCATTGTCGCGCCGGCGATGCTCATGCCGGATGGCGAGCATTGGCAGCTTTCGTTGGATAACGCCTATCTGTTCGGCGGCCTGGCGGCGATCGGGATTGCCGCCAAATGGCGCAACCTGTTAGCGACCATTGCCGGCGGCATGGCGGCCTTCATGCTGTGGCGCTGGTTGTTCAGCTGAACAGTGTTACCCGGCCGCTGCGTACCGCAACGATAATCAACCCCACCGCAGCGACAGACACTACGGCCGTGAAGCCGAGTATCGAATTGCCCAACCCAACCAGGTCGCTGACGAAGCCCAGCGAAAGCACCACGGTAGCCATGGTCAGATAGGCCAGCAGATAGAACGCGGACGTGATGCCGCCGCGCTCAGCCGGCGGTGCGACTTCACTTACCGAAGCAATCGCCACCACGCCGGTTGCCCCTGCGCCAAAGGCGGTAGCGATGGTGGCGAAGGCGAAGATCCAGGGCGAGCTGAACAGGACCGCCGCCGCCATCGCCAGCAATCCGATCATCAGCGTGGACGGGCCCAGCAACAACATGCGGCTGACCGGCTGGCGCTGGCAGGCGAACTGGCTCATACCCGCCAGCAACTGCCAGGCCGCAGCGAACAATCCCGCTGTAGAGCGGTCACCAATTCCCACCAGATTGGTTGCCAACGATGGCCCGAGGGAACCGTACAGGCTGCCGGTTGACCACGCCAGGCTGATCGCCGCCCCGGCAAAGGCAAATACACCGAGCATTTCGCGCGGTAATCTGATGGTAGTCGGGCGCCAGGTACGCCAGCTGAAATCCGCGCGTCGCTGACCAAGATGGGCCGGCCAGGGCGCTGTGATCAGCAGAGCGATGGTTGTCACGCAGAGCACAACGATAAGCGCGAAGGGCCAGAATCCGGCATCGATATCCCAGCGCAACGCCAGAGAACTGACCGTTGGCCCGGCGAACGCGCCCAGCGTGAAAAACAGGGCAGAAAGCGTCGCGCCGCGCGCCCAGTTGCCATCAGGTTCCATCTCCACCACGGCGGCGGAGGCTGCGCCGGTGATGATGCCTGTGCCGATGCCAGTGAGCACCCGGGCCAGACCGAGATCCACAATGTCATCGGCAAACATGAACATGACCGAGCTGATGATCGTCAGCAGTAACCCCGGTACCAGCACCTGGCGGCGCCCGAGCTTGTCCGACAGGGAGCCGAGCGTGATCAGGGTGCTGGCGACGCCAAATACGTAGACCGAGAAGATCGCCGTCAGCGCCATCGAGGAAAAGCCCCATTGCACCTGCCACACGGCATACAGCGGCGTAGGCAGATTGCTGGCGAAGATGGTGGTGAAGATCGCCATCAGCGCCGCCGTCATTGCCAGCCGGTTCCTGCTCTGTGAAGTTGCCTGGACGCTATCGCCTGTCATCATCATTGCTGCCCGTGTGCTGCGCAAAAGCGGCGATTATCGCAGAGTGCGGGGCTCAACGCCTCAGTCATCGGCGGCGCTCGGGTCGTTGGCAGACGGCGCGTCAGTCATATTCGCAGCCAGCGCCGCCATGGATAGCGGGTAATCCTGATCGAAGGCCCGGCGCTTGAGGTCTTCCAGGCGTGACCAGTCCGCATCGGATTCCGGCCAGTACTCCACATGCTGAATCGGCTCGAATGCACCGGTTTCAGGGCTGCGTCTGGCCAGCGCAAAACGGAACGGGTGGTAGCCGGGCATGCCCAGGCGCAGGTCAGTGGCCACCCACTCATTCTCGATCAGGTCATAGCGCAGCAGGTCCAGGGTAAACCAGCGCAGCCGTGCGTGTTGCGGTGAGTTATCCAACGCGGGCATGGCGGCACTGGCATTGCGCGAAAGCCGCTCAAGTGTGGGCGGACGGCTATCCAGCCAACTGACCAGGCCTTCGTAATAATCATCTCCATCGACTGCCACCACGCGCCAAAGCAGCGTATTGAAGGGCGCGGGTGCGATGAAGGTGTGCTGCGGCACGATTGAGTCGCGCTGCAGCGCCTGGTTCAGATTGTGTTCGGCCATCTGCTTGCCAGCCAGGGTGCTGGCCAGATAGAGCGTGCTTAGCCCAAGTACGAAATACTGCAGGCGAATCCCGCTGCGCCTTAGTCCGAACAGCAGGCAGCCGAGCACTGCAACAAGCAGCGGCACGGTATATAGAGGGTCGATAATAAAGATGCTGGAAATCGCCACCGGCGGCGTCGGCAACGGCCAGAACAGTTGCGTACCGTAGGTGGTGAACGCGTCCAGCAGAACGTGGGTAAACAACACCAGAGCAATACAGGCGAAGAGTCGGCGGGTTGAGTACTCGGCGTTTGGCCAGACCTTGCGTACCAGCCAGGTGAGCAGAACGGCGACCAGACCAATGACAAACAGCGAATGGCTGAAGCCGCGGTGATAGGTCACATCGGCCACCGCGTCGCCGAAATCAATGACTACATCCATATCAGGCAAAGTGCCGAGCATCGCGCCGAATACCAGCGCCTTACGACCTTGCCAGCGGCCCAACACCGCCCCCTGGATAGAGGCGCCCAACATCGCCTGCGTTATCGAATCCATTTTGCTTCAACCCTTGTGAGGAAGCGCACAGGATACTCAACCTGCAGGCGATTTGCGCCGGACGTTGCTGACCGTGGGTTACAGCGCGTGTTGACGATCCAGTTCAATGCAGCGGTCAAGCAACTCAAGCAAATCCCGGCGCGCCTTCAATTTGGTGTTGCGATGCGCAGTCATGTTCAGCGAGCCGAGCTGGCGGGCGACTTCGAGGGCACGTTCCTCCAGGCTGTCGGCGGAAACCACGTCATCCAGGAAACCTGCGTTCATTGCAGCGTTCGGCTCGAACATCTCGGCATTGATAACCGAACGATTGAAGGCTGCGGGCGTCAGTCGACCGCGGGCTAGCTCGGTGCCGACGTTGTGCATGGACATACCGATGGCGACTTCATTCAGGCCAATCTTGAACGGCCCTTCGACGCCGAGGCGGTAGTCAGCCGACAGCAGCAGGAACGCACCCTTGGCGATCGCATGGCCAGTACAGACCGCAACGACAGGGAAGGGGTGGGACAGCAAGCGGCGTGACAATGTCGAACCCAATTCAACCAGCGCCTTCGCCTGGTCCGGCCCGGACGTCATGACTTTCAAATCGTAGCCACCGGAGAAAATCCCCGGCTTGCCGCTGATCACCACCACCGCCCGGTCAGCTTCGGCCTGGTCCAGCGCCGCATTGAACGCCGCAAACACCTCCGGCGATAGGGCGTTGGCCTTGCCGTTGTCCAGATTCAGTCGGGCAATACCCTCAGCAAATTCGTAGCTAACCAGCGCGCTCATTGATTTTTCCTCGTTATAGGGGTGGCTTCCACAGGCCACAATCGCCCAGCAGTGTACCAAGATAAATTTGACCGGCGAGTCCCGCTGGCGGCAGCCAAATTTATAGCGCTTTCAAGCAAATAGCGTTTGCCAAAGCGGGCATGTTTCGGTAAATTAGCGCGCCTTGGAGACAGGGGTTACCCTGCCTTCAAGATCCGGAGAGGTGTCCGAGTGGCTGAAGGAGCACGCCTGGAAAGTGTGTATACGTTAATAGCGTATCGAGGGTTCGAATCCCTCTCTCTCCGCCAGATACCGTTGTAGATCAATAAGTTAGATAAAGTATTGATTTACACCCAACAAAATACCCCACAACCTGGAAAGGTGATTGGGGTATTTTTTTGTCCGGAATTTCAGGTGCCGATACGGTCGCGTTTCAGCTAGATGCGCAGAAGCCCCGCTGGGGGCTTCCGTCGCGTGAGATGGAAGTCCCAGTCAGCGCGAGATCACGCTGCCGTCATCCAAGGTTCCCTATCCAGGTACCAATCGTCGGCTATCACCAGTCTAGCTGCGCGCTCGTCTGATATTCGATCACCCGTGTTTCGAAGAAATTCTTTTCCTTACGCAGAGTGGCCTGTTCATCAAGCCAGGGTGATACGTTCTTCGCACCTGGGAAAGGTTCTTTCAGGCCCAGGGTCCTTGCGCGGCGGTTGGCCACAAAGCGGAACTGTTCGCGGTGATACTCGGCAGAGTAACCCAGGATGGGGTCGCGCAGGATGTAGTTGGCATAGGCGGTTTCGGCTGCATCTGATTCTTCCCACATCTCCTGTACAGCCCTGAGATCCAGGGTGATGTTCTCTTCCTCAATGATCTGATTGACCACCTTCAGGCCGAAAGAGAAGTGCATGGCCTCGTCCCGCAGAATGTACTGCAGCTGTTCGCCGGTCCCTCGCATCAGGCCCCGCCGTTGGAGCGCGAAGATGGGACTGAAGCCGTTGTAGAACCAGGTCCCCTCAAATACGGCGGCGAAGAAAAGATAGGACATGATGAATTCATGCAAGTCCTCCCGGTTGCGCAGATTAAGGTCACTGCGCATAGCGGCGTCCAATCGACGGTTGGCCATCTGGATTTTGCCGTAGATTTCGGGCACCACGCGGTAGCGGTTGTAGATTTCACTCTGGTCCAGGTTGAGAGTTTCGATGCAGTGCTGATAAGCCCAGGTGTGCATCGCTTCCTCATACACCTGTCTTGCCTGGTAAATCTGTAATTCCGGAGCGCTCATCTTTTCCATCACGGCCAGGCCGATGTTGCGCATGGCCAGGATGTCGGAGGTGGTGAGATAGGCCAGGACATTCTCGTAGACGTGCTTTTCCGCGGGGTTGAGGCGGTGGTGGTAGTCGTGAACATCCTGGGCCATGTTCACATCCAGGGGTGTCCAGTGATTCTTGTTGGCGTTCATGAGATATTCCCAGGCCCAGGGGTATTTGAATGGCGCCAGCTGGTTGATGTCAGTCTCGCCATTGATGACGCGTTTGTCATCAGCGTTGACCGGGGCTGGGCCTTCAGTCCGGGTGGTGGTTGATCGAGTGTTTGGTTCGTCGTCCCAATTGAGCATTGTCGTTGCCTTCTCTTGTCTGGCCAGCAGAATTCGGTGTCAGGACCGGACCAGGTAGTGTTTGCCGAAAAGCGCTACCCGGCCCGTTCGTCGTGCTTTAGTGATGAGCCGGCGCTTACTGGCATGCCTCACAGTCAGGCTCGTCTATCGAACACACCTGCGGTTGTGGCGCGGCGACCGGGGCCGTTTTTTCCGCGCCGGTGGCGCCAAGGGAGCGTAGGTAATAGGTGGTCTTCAGACCGCGTTCCCAGGCCAGCTGATACAGGGCGTCCAGTTTGCGGCCGTTGGGTTCTGCCATGTAAAGGTTCAGGCTCTGGCCCTGATCGAGCCATTTCTGCCGGCGGGCGGCTGCTTCCACCAGCCACCTTGCATCGATTTCAAAGGCGGTGGCGTAGCGGGCCTTCAGTTCAGTCGGGATACGGTCGATTTGCTGAACGCTGCCGTCGAAGTATTTGAGGTCGTTGACCATGACGTTATCCCACAGGCCTTCGGCCTTCAGGTCGCGGACCAGTGATGGGTTGACGACGGTAAACTCGCCGGAGAGGTTGGATTTGACGAATAGGTTCTGATACGCCGGTTCGATGGACTGCGAAACGCCCACTATGTTGGAGATGGTCGCGGTGGGAGCGATTGCCATGACGTTGCTGTTGCGCATGCCATGTCTGGCGATGAGCTCCCGCACCGGGGCCCAGTCAAGTCGAAGGCTGGTGTCGACACTCAAGTCGCCGTCGTTGCGGTATTCCTTGAGCAGGTTCAGGGAGTCGATAGGCAGGATGCCTTGATCCCACAGGGAGCCTGGATAGCTCTCATAAGCGCCACGTTCTGCGGCAAGCGTGGCGGAGGCGCGGAGAGCGAAGTAGCTGAGCTGTTCCATCGCGACATCAGCGAACTCTACTGCTTCCGGGCTGGCGTAGGGCACACCCAGTTTATAGAGCGCATCCTGAAAGCCCATCAACCCAAGACCCACCGGGCGGTGCTTGAGGTTGGAGTTTCTGGCCTGGGGTACGGCATAGAAGTTGATGTCGACGACGTTATCAAGCATGCGTACCGCCGTAGTGACAGTCCGCTCCAGCCGTTGGACATCCAGCTCGCCGTGCTGCACATGGGCCGCCAGGTTGACGGAGCCGAGGTTGCACACAGCGATTTCATCGTCGCTGGTGTTAAGGGTGATTTCGGTGCACAGGTTGGAACTGTGTACTACGCCGCGATGTTGTTGTGGTGAGCGTAGGTTGCAAGGATCCTTGAAGGTAATCCAGGGATGGCCTGTTTCGAACAGCACTGTGAGCATCTTGCGCCAGAGCTGCTTGGCGGAAATCTTCTTGTGGAGACGGATTTGCCCTTGTTCAGCCAGTTTTTCGTAGTGCGTGTAACGCTCTCGAAAGGCATTGCCGTATAAGTCGTGCAGGTCGGGCACATCGCTGGGGGAGAACAGGGTCCACTCCCGGTCTTCACGCACGCGCTCGATCAGCAGATCCGGCACCCAGTTGGCAGTGTTCATATCATGGGTGCGGCGGCGTTCGTCACCGGTGTTCTTGCGCAGCTCGAGGAATTCCTCGATATCCAGGTGCCAGCTTTCAAGATAGGCGCAGACCGCTCCCTTGCGCTTGCCGCCCTGGTTCACCGCCACGGCAGTGTCGTTGACCACTTTCAGGAAGGGCACGACGCCCTGGCTCTGGCCGTTGGTGCCCTTGATGTGAGAGCCCAGCGCCCGGACCGGAGTCCAATCGTTGCCCAGGCCACCGGCCCACTTCGAGAGCAGGGCGTTGTCCTTGATCGCGCCATATATGCCGTCCAGGTCATCTCGCACAGTGGTCAGGTAGCAGGACGACAACTGAGAATGCCGAGTGCCGCTATTGAACAGCGTGGGTGTGCTGGCCATGTAGTCAAAACTAGAAAGCAGGTCGTAGAACTCGACTGCACGGGCGTTGGGGTCATCCTCCCGCAGGGCGAGGCCCATGGCGACGCGCATGAAGAACACCTGGGGTAGCTCCAGGCGAACCTGGTCCCAGTGCAGAAAGTAGCGATCGTACAGCGTCTGTAGTCCGAGGAAGCCAAACTGCTGGTCTCGCTCCGGTTGCAAGGCATTGCCCAGGCGGTCCAGATCGAAGGCCGCAAGGGCTTCGTCCAGCAACTCGTAACCGATGCCCTCGTGGATAAAGGTATCGAAGGCCTGGGGATAGAACGCTGCCAGGGAGAGGTTGACGGGCAGGTTGAGCGCTCCGGCGACTTCCAGGCGAATCTGCTCCAGCAGTAACCGTGCAGTGACCGCGCTGTAGTCTGGCTCCTGCTCAATGCGGCCGCGGGCGGTCATGATCAGAGCCGATAGCACGCCCGTCTCCTCAATGCCGTCGTAGAGGTTACGTAACGCGTCCTCCACCAGGGACTCGCCGTCGATGCCTTCCAGGCCCTGGGCAGCTTGCTCGACCTGATGCTTCATCAATCCAAGGTCCAGGGGCACGACTTCACCGTCAGCCTTTTTTACGGTTAGGTGAGGGTGCGCCTCTACTGGAGCATCCTGCGCGCGCTGGCGGGCGTGTTCTTCCCGATAAAGCACGTAAGCACGGGCCACTTTCCGTTCGCCGCGTCGCATCAGCGCGAGTTCTACCTGGTCCTGGATGTCCTCGATATGCACTTTGCCGCCGGCTTCCAGGCGCCGGCTTATGGCTTGCATGACCTGAGAAGACACTTCCTGCACGGCACGATTGATATGCGTGGAACCTGCTGCCCGGTCGCCTTCCACTGCGAGAAAGGCTTTGGTCACGGCCACATTGATCTTGGAAAGATTGAACGCCACCAGCGTACCGTTGCGTTTGACGACCTGAAGTCTGGCTGTTGTCGCCGGGGTTTCTGCTAGAGCTGTGGACATGAGTGTCTCCTGTTACAACGCGTTAGGGCTGCTGACTTCGCGTTGCAGAGGAGAAACCCTGGCCGGAGGACGTATGCAAGAAAATACCGCGGCGATCAGATCTCCTGCTCGATCCCAGGGGAAGGGCAGGGCGATGCACCGACGATACAAACCATTCGTGGCCAAAGAGTTCTCTGCTTACCTTATGGACGCGAAGGCGCAGTACTTTGTCCAGGGCAGGTCTTCGGACTCAGGGGCGTGAACCGGTCAGGCTCGGCCTCGCGGGCGACTTCCCGGCGTTAGCCAGTGTCGTGTTGCCCGCTCGTTCCCCAATACCGCTGCGCGTCAGTTCCGGATTCTCACCGGATTCCCTACTACCAAGGGATCTCGTTAATATCTCTATATATGGTAGTGCGCCAAGGACATAGGCACTATATACAGCCAAGCTTTCGTCGGCAACCATAAAATACCGTGACTTTCAGGCGTCTCCCGCGCGGGCGCTTAGCGAGGCTATTTCGATAAAGGCACGGGTGTGCTGGTCATGCAGATCGTGTGTTCTGATCCCCAGATTGATGTGCTTGTGAATACCCTGCACCCCGAGCCGCACCGGGGCAATGCGCAGCGTCTCGGTGTATTCCTCCACCAGCCACAATGGCAGCGTCGCGACCCCACGGCCGGCGGCTACCATCTGCAGCATCATCTCGGTGGCTTCCAGCACCTTATGCTTTTTGGGCAGGCAGTTGGCGGGCAGCAGAAACTGCTGAAAAATGTCCAGACGATCAATTGCCACCGGGTATGTATAGAGGGTCTGGGTTGCCACCTGGTCGGGGGTAACCCAGTCCAGTCCGGCGAGCGGGCTGTCACGGCCGACGACCAACACCTGTTCATAGGGAAACACTGGCACGAAGTGAATGCCTTGCCGGCGGATAGGGTCCGGGGTTACCAGCAGGTCGATATCGTGGTTGAACAGTGCCGCCATACCACCAAACTGGAATTTCTGGGTCACGTCCACATCCACACCCGGCCAGCGGGCCAGGAACGGATCCACCACCTTGAGTAGCCATTGATAGCAAGGGTGGCACTCCATGCCGATATTGAGTGCGCCCCGATCCCCCCGGGCGAACTGCAACAGGCGCTCATCTACCCGCTCCAGTTGGGGCAGCAGCCGGTTGGCCTCGCGCAATAGATAATCGCCAGCTTGGGTCAACTTCAGACCACGACCTTCCTTCAGCCAGAGGGGGGTGCCCAGTAACTGCTCCAGCCGGGTGATCTTATGACTAAGGGCAGATTGGGTCAGGTGCAGTGCGCGGGCGGCGGCGGTAAGCGAGCCCTGACGTTCTATTTCCCGCAATATTTTGAGGTGGCTTCGTTCGATCATGATTAATTATGAATCTGTGTCATGGACTGGTGATATTTAACCATTTTTCGTCATGAGATACCGCCGCTATGCTCATCCCCGTTACCGTTTAACAGGAGCATCACTGTGGCAAAGGCACATAACCTCGGGTTTCCCCGCCTCGGCACCCGCCGGGAATTGAAGTTCGCGCTTGAAGACTATTGGAGGCAGAACACTACCGCGGATGATTTGCTGACGTCGGCCGCCGCGCTGCGGGCGCAGAACTGGGAGATCCAGGCAGACCTGGATCTGGTACCGGTAGGCGACTTTTCACTGTACGACCATGTGCTGGACATGAGCTTTACCCTCGGCCACCTTCCGGAGCGCGTAAGGCAGCTAAAGGGCACCGAGCTGGATCATTATTTCCGCGTTGCACGGGGCCGTTCCCCCGCAGATTGCGGTTGTTCCGGCGTCGCGGCCGGCGAGATGACCAAGTGGTTCGATACCAACTATCACTATATTGTCCCCGAAGTTTGCGGCGATACCGCTTTCCTGCTCAACAGCCAACGGCTGGTGGACCAGATTGCCGAGGCCCGCAGCGCCGGTGTCACACCCAAGCCGGTGATCATCGGCCCGGTCACCTACCTGTGGCTGTGCAAGGCCCGGAGCGGCTATGACCGATTGCAACTCCTGCAGAACCTCCTTCCCGTGTATGGGCAGCTGCTGGAGCAACTGGCTGATTCAGGCGTGGACTGGGTGCAGGTGGATGAACCCATCCTGGTCACTGAGCTGGACGCCGACTGGAAGCTGGCCTTCGAAACCGCCTACCACCATCTGAAAGGTAGCCGCGCGAAATTGCTGCTGACCACCTATTTTGGTGTGCTGGGCGAAAATCTACAGCAAGCCTGCAATCTGCCGGTCGCCGGTCTGCATGTGGATGCCGTTCGCGGCCGGCAGGAGGTTAACGCGCTGGTCGATTGGCTGCCGTCTCATAAAGTGTTGTCCCTGGGAGTGATCGACGGTCGCAATATCTGGAAGACCGACCTGAATGCTTTGCTGGAGTGGCTGGCCCCTATTCACGAAAGGCTGGGGGATCGCCTGTGGCTCGCTGCCTCATGTTCATTACTTCATGTTCCGGTAGATCTGGAACTCGAAACCGAACTCGACCCGGAAATTCGCAGCTGGCTTGCCTTCGCCGTCCAGAAGCTGGACGAGCTCCGGTTGCTGCGATCCGCCCTCAACCACGGCACCGATGCGGTGGCCGAACAACTGGCGGCCAATGCCCGCGCCATCGCCAGCCGGAGGGCTTCCACGCGCGTCCATAACCCGACCGTGAAACAGCAGGTTCAGGCCATCACCTCCGATCTGGGCGAGCGTCGGAGCCCTTATCCTGTACGGGCCGAGCGACAGGCCGTCGCGCTGCAGCTGCCACGCTACCCGACCACCACCATCGGCTCCTTTCCGCAAACCACCGATATCCGTAAAGCGCGACTGGCCTACCGTAAACAGGAAATCAGCCACGAACTCTACGTCTCCACCATGAAAGGAGAGATCGAACGTGCGGTGCGGGAACAGGAGAAGTTGGGGCTTGATGTTCTGGTGCATGGCGAGGCCGAGCGCAACGACATGGTGGAATATTTCGGTGAGCAACTGGAAGGTTATCTGTTCACCCGTTTTGGCTGGGTACAATCCTACGGCTCGCGCTGCGTCAAACCACCTATCCTGTACGGCGATGTCCAGCGCCCCAGCTCCATGACTCTAGACTGGACCGTCTACGCCCGCTCTCTCACAGACAAGCCGCTGAAAGGTATGCTCACCGGGCCGGTGACCATACTCAACTGGTCCTTTGTGCGCGACGACCAGCCGAGGCGCGACACCGCGCTACAGCTAGCCCTGGCAATCCGCCAGGAGGTACTGGATCTCGAAGCCGCCGGCGTCAATGTCATCCAGATTGACGAAGCGGCCCTGCGCGAGGGGCTGCCCCTGCGACGTTCCCAGTGGCAGGACTATCTGGACTGGACCGTGGACGCCTTTCGCATTACCGCAAACGGCGTCAGGGATACCACCCAGATTCACACCCACATGTGCTACTCGGAGTTCAATGACATTATCCGGGACATTGCACGTATGGATGCCGACGTGATCACCATTGAAACCTCCCGTTCCGCCATGGAGCTGCTCGACGTGTTCGAGGAATTTCACTACCCCAACGAGATTGGCCCTGGGGTCTACGACATCCATACCCCGAACATTCCGACAAAGGAACAGATGGTGGCGTTGATGAGCAAAGCGGCGGAACGCATACCGGCCGAACGCCTGTGGGTTAACCCCGATTGCGGCCTGAAGACCCGTCGATGGGAGGAAGTTCTTCCAGCCTTGGAGAATATGGTCGCGGCTGCGCGGGAATTAAGGGGCATAGCGTGAGGGCTGGTCTCGCTCAGTTTCGCAGGCAATCACCACAGGAGAACATTTAGGGGTTGGCTGTACACGCTCGCCCTCTGGGCAGGCGTGTTGCGGAAGGCAGGCCGAGCGTTCCCATGACAAGCGTTCAGGCAGCCCGCGTTGGCTGCTGGAAAATCGTCATCGGATCGGCTTCCCGCAGAGCAATGGCGGGATGCCTATGTCTCATGCACGGGCCGTGACTAGCCTGCGGTTAACACTGCCCGATGCTTCTTGAAGTTCTCCGCCTGCTCGAATATCTCCTTGTACACCTCATCCTGGGCCACCGGCGGGTAGCCGTGGTCCGCCAACACCAGGATCAGCTCGACCTTCAACTCAGCTTTTATGTCTGCCCGCTGATTCCAGTCGGTGTAGCGCACCTTGTCGTCCACCACCTTCTTCACTGCAGTGGCGAGGGTCAGCAGTTTGTCTTCGGGGTAAGTGAAGTTGTACTGGAAGGCCAGCTTCTTGAGGATGTCGTAGAAGGCTTTTTCCTCAATATCCACTCCGAGGTCGGCATAGGATTGCTGCTCGTCTTTCAGAGCATGAATCAGGTCTACGAACTCGTTGGTAATGTCGTCCCAGACTTCGCCGACATAGAGCGTATCGTCCTTGCGCTCATTGTAATGATCCACCAGCCTGCGAAACTGCTCCGCAAAATCCACGCCCTTGGCCTTGTTGATCTTCCTGAAGTCCTCGATAGCCTTGGCCAGCAGTTGCTGCAATAGCTTGATGCGCGTATTCGGCAGCTTGATCTTCTCGATCTTCGCCAGATAGTCATCGTCGAAGATATCCATCTCGCCCGCGCCGTCATCGCCCAGCTTGAAGATTTCCTCCACGCCGTCTGCCTTCAGCGCCTCGGCGACCATCTCGCGCACCCGCGCATTCATCTGCGCGATATCCGGCGCGTTGCCCCTGGTCAGCTTGAAGACAATGGAGCGCACTGCGAGGTAAAAATGGATCTGGTCGCGCTCGCCCTGGCTGACGCCCTCCGAGCCGCAGCAAATGTCATAGGCCGCCTTCAGGCGTTTCACCAACGCCATGAAGCGCTTCTCTATCTTGTCGGTGATCTGGGCATACTCCGCCGCCCTATTCAGGCAGTTGAGCTGCTCCAGCGGGCTGCCGGTGTAGTAGAGGCGGGCGTCGAACTGATGAAACAGCTTGTTGAGCAGATCCAGGTGGTCCTTCACCACGATGATCGACTGGTTGATCTCTTCGATGTTCTGCTGGTCGGCCTTGTTGTAATGCGCCAGCGCCAGGTTCATCTGCTTCTTGATGCCGATGTAGTCGACTACCAGACCCTTTTCCTTGCCCTGGAACTTGCGGTTCACTCGGGAGATGGTCTGGATCAGGTTGTGGCGCTGGATCGGCTTGTCGATATACATGGTATCTAGGAAAGGCACGTCGAATCCGGTCAGCCACATGTCGACGACGATGGCGATCTTGAAGTTGGACTTGGCGTTCTTGAACTGGCGGTCCAGCTCCTTGCGGTATTCCTGCGTGCCGAGCATTTCGTAAAGCGCTTTCTCATCATCTTTGCCGCGGGTCATGATCATCTTGATCCGCTCCATCGGCTTGATTTCCTTGCGCTCCTGCTCGGTCAGCTCGACGCCTTCCTCGGCCGCCAGCACCTCATTCCACTCGGGGCGCAGCGCCACCACCTGTTGCCAGAAGGCATAAGCGATCTCGCGCTTGCTGCACACGAACATCGCCTTGCCCTTGAGCGTTGAGCCTTCTGCCACGCGCTTTTCATAGTGGTGCACAAAGTCGATGGCCAGCGCCTGGATGCGATCCGGGTCGCCGAGGATGGCGCTCATGTTGGCGCTGGCCTTTTTGCTTTCCTCGATCTGGTATTCGCTGGTGCCGTCTTCGGCACACTGGGCGTAATACGCCTCGATTTCCTTGAGCTTCTCGTTATCCAGCAGCACCTTGGCGGCGCGGCCTTCGTAGACGATGCGCACGGTGATCTCGTCCTTCACCGACTCGGTCATAGTGTAGCTATCGACTACCTCGCCGAACACATCCAGCGTCGCGTCAATCGGCGTACCGGTGAAGCCCACATAGGTGGCATTGGGCAGCGAGTCGTGCAGGTATTTGGCAAAACCGAAGGTGCGCTTAACGCCCTTGTCGGTCACCCGCACCTTCTGGTCCAGATTTACCTGGCTGCGGTGCGCCTCGTCCGAGATAACGATCACGTTGGTGCGCTCGGTCAGAAGCTCCGTGTCTTCAGTGAACTTGTGGATGGTGGTCAGGAATACGCCACCGCTGTTGCGGCCCTTGAGCAGTTCACGCAGATGCGCGCGGCTTTCCACGCTGACCACCGTCTGGTCGCCAATGTAATTCTTGGCGTTGGTGAACTGGCCCGCGAGCTGGTCGTCCAGGTCGGTACGGTCGGTGATCAGCACAATGGTCGGGCTGCCGAACTCCACGCTCTTCATCAGCAGACGGGTGAGAAACAGCATGGTGTAACTCTTGCCGCAGCCGGTCGCGCCAAAGTAGGTGCCGCCTTTACCATCGCCCAGCGGCTTGCGGTGCAGGCGGATGTTCTCGTACAGCCTGTTGGCCGCGTAGAACTGCGGGTAGCGGCAGGCGATTTTCTCCTGCTTGCGGGACACGTCCGGGAAGTAGATAAAGTGCCGAATCACCGCGCGCAAGCGATCCGGGTGAAACAGCCCCTCGATCATGGTGTGCAGAGCGTTGATGCCATCCTGCTCGATGCTCTCGTCACCCGTGACCTTGCGCCAGGTGTAGTAGAAATCGTAAGCCGCGAAGACCGAGCCCATGCGCGAGTTCACCCCGTCGCTGATCACGCAGAGGGCGTTGTATTTCATCAGCTCGGGAATGGAGCGCACATAGCGCCTGGTCAGCTGTTCCCAGGCTTGAAAAATGGTCGCGTCTTCCCGCACAGCGCTCTTGAACTCGAACACCACCAGCGGCAGGCCGTTGATATACAGAATCGCATCGGGGATGCGCTTCTCGGTGCCTTCGATGACGAGCTGATTGACCAGCCGATAGATATTGCCGGTGTGGTAATCCGCGCGGGGCTCCACGACCAGAGTTTCTACCTCGCCCTCGATCGGCACGCGCTGTTCGGGCAGGCCGCTGTAGTCGATCAGCTGAATGTAGAGGTCTTTCTGGCTGTGCTGCGAGTGCTCGCGCTTGAGCAGAAAACCGTCTGCCACGCGCTTGTGAATGGTCTTGTTGGAGTCATACAGATCCAGCGCTGGCAGGCTGTCTAGCTGCTGGATGACCGATTCGATCTCGCTCGCCGTGATGTTGTCGGCAGCATACTGCGTAGCCAGAAACTGGCGCAGATCATCCTTGATGAGGACTTCGCTGTTG
The DNA here is from genome assembly GCF_012844345.1 of Pseudomonas sp. gcc21. NCBI lineage: Bacteria > Pseudomonadati > Pseudomonadota > Gammaproteobacteria > Pseudomonadales > Pseudomonadaceae > Pseudomonas > Pseudomonas sp. gcc21. The sequence continues at coordinate 3,951,749 of NZ_CP051625.1, forward strand.
CTGGCGCGCCGGATGCTGTCGCCAGTGAAGTGCGGATAACCCTGCTGCGCCAGCAAATCGATAATTGCCTGCTCCAGCTTGGCTTCGTTGAAACTCATCGGGTACTCCCTTCCTCAATGACGGCAGTTTCGGTCAACATCTCGCCCAATAGTGCCAGCATTGCCCCCAGCGGCCAAACGTTGGCGCTATTGAATACCGGTCAGCCATTGGTTCGATACAGATTCGAGCAGGGCGATCTGTTGTTGATGGCGGGCTGCATTGGTTGCGAGCTTTTCTATATTCATCAGCTTCCAACGTACAGCAGGTAACTGCGCTGCGGCGGGCTCATCAAATTGGCTATTCGCTGCGCGGCCAAAAGCTTGAATGGCTATCTATGATCGATGTATAAACACATAAGCGCATAAACACACATTTGGGAGAGTTCGATGGATACCGTTCGCTGGAACGTAGCTGTCTCGGCTGACACGGATCAGTCCCTTCGTATGTTTCTGGCCAGCCAAGGCGGCGGTCGGAAGGGTGATCTATCTCGTTTCATCGAGGAGGCAGTGCAAGCACACATACTGGAACTGACTGCGGAGCAAGCTAAGGCCTCGAACTCGCATTTGAGTGAGGCAGAATTGGCCGAGGCGATTGATGAAGCGCTCCAATGGGCACGTGAACGCTGATGCGGGTGGTGTTGGATACAAATATCCTGTTCAGTGCTCTGATTTCTCCCCACGGCGCACCTGATACGATTTATCGCGCCTGGCGAGCGGCGCGATTCGAGATGGTCACCTCGCAGGCGCAGCTCGATGAAATCCGTAGAGCAAGCCGCTACCCCAAGCTCCAGAACGTTCTTCAGCCTGCCAAAGTTGGAGCCATGATTAACAATCTGCAGCGAGCAGTAGTGCTGGAGCGACTGAAAATTGAGGTCGAAGCCACGGATCCAGATGACTCGTTCTTATTGGCCATGGCACTGGCAGGTGAAGCGGATTATCTGGTCACCGGTGATCGGCGCGCAGGCCTGCTGCAACGTGGGCACATCGAACGCACACGGATTGTCACGCCTGCCGTATTCTGTTTGGAAGTGCTTTAACCTCGACTTTTCTTTTTGTCTCTACTTTGTTGATGCCTACATATGAGTGGGGGCTTTTGCACCGTTTCGTGGTCTTGACAAGCGAGGTATTCAATAAACAAGCGCAATCTGTTCGACGAGATGATGCAGGGCGTCGATGAGATGGCGGCGCAGCGGGAGGCAAAATCCCCTTGCTCAGGTGACTGTCGAAAACCGACCCGCGCCCGAGGTAACGGCGGATGTGAAAAATTTTCATCTGATCCCAGTTTTTATTCGGTGACTGTCGCAGGCAGGCCCGCGCCCGAGGTGACGGCTGAGAGATCGTCGCTCTGAGAAAGAAAATGAAGATGTCACAACGGGTTTTCGCCATGCGCATACGAACCAGTGCTGAGACGCTGCGCAACTGGGAGCAGGACAAGTCCAAGCCGAACGCCCAGGCGTCGCTGCTGATAAAGCTGGTCGAGTAGTACCCTGATATGGTTGATCGTCTGGCTAGTGTCTAAACGTTTAACGCAGTCTGAGTCCCGTAAATGAAGGTGAATTGTGGGCGTCCCGTGTCAGCATCAGAAACAATAATCCTGCGGTACTGATCGTATCGAGTTTACTTTTTCCACGATAGTCATACCCAAAGTATTGATTTTCCTCTTGGCATAAACTCGCGAATCGCTGGAGGCTTACCTGGCGGCAGAGGTCGGGGTGCTCAGCATATTCATGATCAGGCGAATCAGCGTTTCTTTCTGTTTCGGGTCGGACTCGGCAACCAGCAGTGTCAACGCCGCCAGGCCGGTGTCGTTGATTATCGGCTGGCCGCTGGTATTCAGTAGTCTGCCGTTGCGGTGCAGAAAGTCTACAAACAGAAAGGCGCCGCTGCGCTTGTTGCCGTCGGCGAAGGGGTGGTTTTTCACCACGAAATAGAGCAGATGCGCAGCCTTGCTTTCCACGGTAGGGTAGGCCGGTTCGCCAAATACGCTCTGATCCAGGTTGCCGAAAATACCGGCCAGTCCAGCTTCGCGCACCTGGGCGAACAAGGCCGTCGCTTCACCGCGTGCCATCAGTTGCTGCTTGAGTTCACCCAGCGCTGCCATCGCTTCATCTGCGCTGGGCAACTTGCCGCCGGACTCACCGTCGGGCTCTTCCAATAAGCCCTCATCGTAGCGCTGCAACCACAGGAAGGTCTGGGTATAGCGCGAGACAATGTCTACCAGCCCGCGCCCGGCATCGCCGCTCAGCTCGGGGCTCTGTGCGGCTTTCTGAATCAGCTTCAGCGCCTGTTCCAGTTCGGGGGCATTTTTTTCGAAGCGGGTTTGACTCAATGCGTAGCCGTGCGTCAGGTATTGCCGCAGAACCCGCGTAGCCCATTGGCGGAATCGGGTGGCCTGGGTGGAGTTCACACGGTAGCCCACTGAGATAATGGCATCGAGGTTGTAATGCTTGAGACTTCTACGTACCTGCCGCTTGCCTTCCTGGCGAACTACCGAGAAATCCTCGGTAGTTGCAGGCTCATCCAGCTCCTGCTCGCTAAAGATGTTCTTGAGGTGGAGGCTGATGTTGTCAGTCGAGGTAGCAAATAGTTCAGCCATCTGGCTCTGACTGACCCAAAGGGTGTCGCTGTATAACTGAACTTCTACCTGATTGTCGTCGATCTGGTAAATTTCGATCTGCTTGTCGGTGGTCATCGGCTGTCCTGCCTCGTTAGTGCATGATGATTGGGTTCGCTGTGGCGAAACCGATCACCCGCCTGAGGCGTATGAACCTGCCATTGCAGTGGCATATCCTACTCCCGCTCTAATCTGTCGTCCGCGACCTTGCGCAAGATCAGATCACCTCGGCGAGCAGCTGTTCGGCTTCGGGGATGCGCAGTTGGCCGGAGAGGAGTTTGGGAAGGAGGGTGTCGCGGAGCTTAGCGAGCCCTCGTGATTCTTCTCTCAATCGCGCAGTCTTTTCGAAAAGGCAACATGTATGGCCATGCCACGCATCGAGAATATAAGTTCCAGGGTCCAAAATAGGAATACTTGCCAGCTCGCTCAAGCTGAAGTTGGCTTGAACCGCCTGGACTGTTCTGGAGTGCACGATGTCTTTGATCTGCTCTGATTTCAAAGTTTGGTGAATATAATGACAAGTCGTTTTTGAGGTTGGTCTTATAAATGCTAAAGCTTGATTGGCATTCGAATAATTTAACTCGTGAGTGACTATCGCGGTCCGCCCGATCGTTCCCGCTATAGAAAACAATATATCCCCTTCTTTGAGGATCGATCTTTTAAGAACTCCTTCATGTATGCTCCGAGAAATTCTTTCTAACCCATCGATGTTTATTTCATTGTTATCGCTAATATCTCGCACCTTCAAAAACTGAATCTCAGGTTTGTCGGGCGCTAAAGTTACAGCGGACTTGCTAGGCGTTGTTCCTTTCGAAATGATCTGAGTGAACTCTGAGAGTCGACCATGCTTCCATCCTTCCGGCACCCAGCCCATGGTTTCGGTAAACACAAAGCGATCTGGAAACTGCTGGCGGATGGCGGCGGGTAGGGTGTGGGGGTGTTCGGGCGATTGCAGCTGTGCGGCCTTGGCGCGGCGTTCGGCGCGGTCGGCCAGTTCGTCGGGAATCGGATTGCCGGCTGCCAGTGCGTTGTCGATCACCGGATCGAAGTCCACAAACCAGCTTTTGAACAACGCCTGCGCCATGGCTTCGAGCGTGGTGTTCATCTGGCGGTTGAGTTCGATTTTGTCGTCGAGGGTGCTGAGCATGTACGCGATTTTCACTTGATCACGGAGAGGTGGCAGCTCTAATGGAAAACTCTTGAGACTTGTAAAGTTGAATACGGGCTGAACAGATTTAGAATTCATCGCATGAATCAAATCTACCGTTCGCTGCCACGTAAAGTAATAGTAAACAAAGAGGTGATCAGCCTTGGCGGCGTTGACTCGTAATCTCATAGTGTTCGTTGATAGCAAATAATGCTCATCCCCTTGGCGTGGGGTAAGCACACCGACCTTGCCTATTGTGCCAACTTTCGGGAAAATCAAATCTCCGATAAAACAATGGCTCCTTGGAATGGAATGGTATTTTTCTAGCGAAACGTGTCGAGTGTCAGACCAGTCGAAGCGCCGTCCTTGAATATTTTTACCCTGTACGACTAGAGCCCCTAGGTCAGTGTAGTCAGAGGTCTTTAGATTCGACCCAAAGGGGGCATCGCCCAATTCGAGAGCTATATCCTCTACCTTGCAATGCTTAAAATCCTCATTCCCCATAACCCAACCCCTCCAGGTTCCGCCGAATCACCGCATCCAGCTTCGCCGATTCCTTCATCTGCCGGTACAGGGTCTGGCTTAGTTCGGCCATTTTTTCCTCGAACAGCACGCCATCATCTTCCACGTCCGCAGCGCCGACATAACGACCGGGTGTCAGTACATAGTCGTTGGCCTTGATCTCATCCAGCGTGGCGGATTTGCAGAAGCCGGGTACGTCTTCATACACAGTCTCACCGTCAAACTCGCCACGCCAGGCATGGTAGGTGCGGGCGATGTCGGCGATGTCGTCGGTGGTGAGTTCCTTGTGGGTGCGGTCGATCATGCTGCCCTTGTTGCGGGCGTCAATAAACAGGGTTTCACCCTGGCGGTCGCGGAAGTGTTTGCGGCCATCATTGAACTGCTGGGCGCGCTTGTTCTTGGTCATGAACCACAGGCATACGGGAATCTGCGTGGTGTAGAACAGCTGGCCGGGCAGGGCGATCATGCAGTCGATATGGTCGTTCTCGATCAGCTTCTGGCGGATCAGCCCTTCGCCGCTGGTGTTGGTGCTCATGGAGCCGTTGGCCAATACAAAACCGGCGACGCCGTTTTCGCTGAGCTTGGCCAGCATGTGCAGTATCCAGGCGTAGTTGGCGTTGCCGGTGGGCGGTACTTCATAGCCGGCCCAGCGCGGGTCGTTGGTCAGCTCGTTGCTGGCGCGCCATTCCTTCAGGTTGAATGGCGGGTTGGCCATGATGAAATCGGCCTTCAGGTCCGGGTGCTGGTCCTTGAAGAAGGTGTCAGCAGGCACGTCGCCCAGGTTGCCGGCGATACCGCGAATGGCCAGGTTCATCTTCGCCAGCTTGTAGGTGGTGGCGGTCTGTTCCTGCCCGTAGATGGATATGTCTTTCTTGTTGCCCTGGTGGTTCTCGATGAACTTGATCGACTGCACGAACATGCCGCCCGACCCGCAGCACGGGTCATAGATCTTGCCCTGGTAGGGCTCGATCATTTCGGCAATCAGGTTGACCACGCATTTGGGCGTATAGAACTCACCGCCGCCCTTGCCCTCGGTGGCGGCAAAGTTGCCGAGAAAATATTCGTACACCCGGCCGACCACGTCCTGCTCGTTGTCTTCGACGGTGTCGATGTTATTGATCGAGTCGATCAGCGCCGCCAGCTTGCTGACGTCCAGCCCCAGGCGGGAGAAATAGTTGTCCGGCAATGCGCCGCGCAGCGACGGATTGCTCTTTTCGACGGTATGCAGCGCGGTGTCGATCTTGACCGCAATGTCATCCTGCTTGGCGTGCTGCTGAATGTATGACCAGCGCGACTGCTCAGGTAGGTAGAACACGTTGCGCATGGTGTAGAAGTCGACCATATCTACGTAGGCGCTTCGGCCCTCATCGATCATCTCCTGCCTGCGCGCCTCGAAGGTGTCGCTGACAAACTTCAGAAAGATCAGGCTCAGCACCACGTGCTTGTATTCGGATGACTCAACCGTGCCACGCAGCTTGTCGGCGGTGTCCCAGAGCGTCTGTTCGAAGGATTTTGTTTTCTTGCTGGATGCGGCTTTTTTGCTCATGTGTTTCGGCTTTGCGAGGGGTGCGTCGGACTGCGCGCAGTGCATGCGTAAGCAGGCCGGAAAAAGCGGGCGGCAGGCGTTCCGTTGCCGGCGTGCTGCGTCCTGGTTGATGTCGGGGAGCATACGAGAGCAGAAGTGGGGATGTCCAACAAAAGCAGGCGCTTAAGCACAGTCAAGCGCTGGGGGAGCGGGTAAAACCGATATGGCTTTCGGGCAAGCACTGGAGCGTCCCGGCAATATACGCCGCCCGGGGCGAAGCGTGTGCGGTGCTGGCTTCTCTTTGTGCGCGACTTCTCCGTAGTCCGGCTGTCCGGATACGGAAAGGGTCATATTGCCTCGCCGTTTTTGCTCGTATACTGTTTATCTATCCAGTAAAAAGCAAAGGCATGCGCCATGAGCGAAGCAGTTATTCTTGCTCCCATCGGAAGCTCGGCGGTCGAGCTTCCGTTCTTTTCGGCCCGGGTGCCCGCCGGGTTTCCGAGCCCGGCTCAGGATCATCTGGAGAAAACGATTTCTCTGGATACCTTGTTGGATATCGATGCGCCGCATACTTATCTGGTGCGCGCACACGGTGACAGCATGATCGGGGCGGGCATCTTTGATGGCGATGTTCTGGTGGTCAGCCGGGCCCTGACGGCAAGGCACGGCGATATCGTCATCGCAGCGATCAATGGTGACAGTTTCGTCAAACGCTTTACTGTGCAAAACGGGCAGCTGGTGCTGTGCTCGGAGAATCCCCGCTATCCACCCCGGTACATCCTTGAAGGCGATGAGCTGCTGATCTGGGGCGTAGTCACGGACAGCATACGGCGGCACGGCAATCATGGCTGAGCGCAGCATTGCCCTGATCGATTGCAATTCCTTTTATGCATCCTGCGAGCGGGTGTTTCGCCCGGACCTGATGAAGACGCCCATCGTTGTGCTCAGCAATAACGACGGCTGCGTGATCGCCCGGTCCGCTGATGCCAAACCTTTCTTGAAGATGGGCGCGCCGTATTTTCAGATCAGGGACGTGCTGCGCCAGCACGGCATCCTCGCTTTCTCGAGCAACTACGAGCTGTATGGCGACATGAGCGAGCGGGTGATGACGGTGCTCGAAAGCATGGTTCCTGCCCTTGAGGTGTACAGCATCGATAAGAGTAAGTTGTATAGTGCGGACGCCTAAGCTATTGAGTTCTATCTATGGACATTGTTAAGCGTCCCAGGGGCGTTGAATGGCGACGCTAGAGCGCATTCATTTCGTGCCCCATTACCTCGTGCGCAGAGAGAACGCCGTCGCATACTCCCCCAGTAGCAGCCGGCCATCCATTGAGGGCTTGCCCCAAATCTTTTGGGCAGACTATGCACCTTGGAGGGAGGCAAACCTGTGGGCAGTGGAGCGAGCAACGACTGGTGACGCTTCTCTTAAGACCGTTGCCAGTAACATGAATGGCCTTCTCAATTACGCTAAATTTCTTGAATCTCGTGATTTGCAGTGGTTCGAGTTTCCCGCTCGCAAAGCTGACCGCTGCCTGGTGCTATACCGAGGGGCGTTGATCAAGATGCGCGATGCCGGCCAGATCGGCCCATCCACGGCGTCTGAGTACATGCGCAATTGCATCATGTTCTATCGGTGGGTAAGGCATAGGGAGCTTCTTTCTCCACACGTCCAGCTGTGGCGGGAAAAACCCTACGTCGTTAAATACTTCGACCGGGTGGGGTTCGAGCGAACGATCAGCGGAACCACCACCGACCTCAGCATCCCGAACCGTAAGCGCCCAGGCCAAACGCTTGAAGATGGGCTGTTGCCAGTCTCGGAGACCGATCGCGATGCAATTCTGGATTTCGCCGCAGAGAACGCCACGCCCGAGCTCTACCTCATGTTGGCCCTTGGATTTTTTACCGGGATGCGGCTCGGCAGCATCTGTGATCTCAAGATTCAGTCTCTGGAGCGCGCCGCCCCCGACCCTTCCGCTGAAGGGCTTCTACGCCTTGCAGTTGGTCCAGGCGCAGCTCCGCCAGTGCACACGAAATTCGGTGTGACTGGCCAGGTCTGGATACCCGAAGCGTTGCGTGATGAATTGCTGGAATATGCCAAAGGCTGGCGGAGGATGGAACGAGAGGCGAAAGCCTCGCCCGAGAATCGTGATTTGCTGTTCTTGACCCGCTTTGGTAACGCCTATGGCAGGCGCGGCACCGATCAGTCATCTGCTGTGAATGTTGAGATGTCCGAGTTTCGAAAACGGGGCGTCAAAGCAGAACTACAGGTGCTCCGTAAATTCCGCTTCCATCAGTCGCGCTGCACCTTCGGTACCGAATTGGCACGTCTGGCGCTATCGGCTTGTGCCGATGTCGCTATTGTAATTGCGACGGTCAGCGACGCGTTGCTCCATGGGCCTAACTCTGAAGCCACCACCTTCAAATACATCCGATTCGTACAGGCACTGCCGATCAAACAAGCCCTCTCAAATAGCTTCATGGCGGCATTTAGCGGGATCGGCGCTGGGGCGCGGCACGATGGATAGTTCCGAATTCGACCTCACTTTCCCGATGCTTGAGTATGGGGCCACTGAAACGCCCTGGGACCTCCGGCCGCTGCTGTTTCGCGGAGGTGCAGCAGCAAAGGTGAAGCATGTGGGCCGCCAGATCGCGCAGGGCGAACTCGGCAGTCCCTTGCCGGAACGTTTCGAGCTGGTGACGCAGCTGCATGAGCACATGACTGACGACCTTGCTGGTGGCGGAAGTCGCTTCTCGGTGCAGAACAAGATCAGTGCATTGCGCCGATTCTTTGCCTGGATCGATTCAGAAAACGTGAATCTCAGTCTCGAGACGGCGGCCGACACGTTCATTCGTTGGACCGATCACTTGCTCCAGCGTCATCGAGTCGAACGCAATTTCAGCGATGGGTCCCTGTACGATCTCACCAGGCTCACGGCGACGATGCTGGACCGAGCATTGGACCGCCAAGCAAGCCTGAGCAAGAGCACACGTATTCGCAAGCCGCGCGGCAAAGGCAAGGTACATACGAGCAAAGCGGACAAGCAGAATCTGCAAAACACCTTCGCATTCGGACACCTTCTAGCTGACGTATGCGAGGCATTGACCTGGAGGGGGACAATGGCCCCCCTCCCAGTTTGTATTTCGTTACGCACCGGCCAAGTGCTGGAACTATGGTCGGGATTGCAGAGCCCCGAGAAAGTAGCGGCCCGCCGTACCAGGCCGCAAAACCAAGCGCAAATCGAAGCATCCCTGGCGGCGCGTGCCGCCCACGATGCAGATCGGACACTGCGGACCCGTTTCCCCATCGTCAATTTACGGATCGAGAGTGAATTGCTGATGTTCATCGCCCAGACCGGTCTGAACCTCCAGCAAGCACATACCCTGCGGGTTGAGCAGTTTCATTACACCAGCCACATAGACGGCTACCAGGTACGTACCTACAAAAATCGACGGGAAGGAGAAGTGCTATTCGAGATCTTTGCCAGTTATCGAGAGTGGTTCGAGCGCTATCTCGAATGGCGTTCCGAATGGTTTCCCAATGAGCCGGATGGTTTGCTCTTTCCGCTTATACGTAGCGGGGGACGAATCCTAGAAGAGGCGACGCAGTTCACGAACGTTACGCGCATCTGCCGCGAGCTTGGCATACCGATAGTGAGACCGCGAAAACTGCGCGGGACGCGCATCAACTGGTTGCTTCGGGAGTCCCAGAATCCCCAACAGGTTGCGGAGTTGGCCCAGCATACGGTGCAAACGCTGATACGCGTATATGCCGACCCCCATCCGCAGATCGCTATGGTGGAAATTACGCGCTTCCATCAGCAAACCGATCCGTCCCTTTCACCTCCTGCTCCTGGTAGATGTGTATCGGCCACACCTGAACCAGTGGGCACGATGCCGAAGAATGGTCCGCGACCCGACTGCATCAATGCTGCCGGTTGCCTGTTCTGTACCCAGCACCGGGATATCGAAAGTGAGGATCATGTGTGGTCTCTCGGTAGCTTGCGCCACCTCAAATCGCTTGAACTGGCACGCTACCGCCCATCCAGTTCGGGTAAGCACCTGACGACAGAGCATCCGGCCCTGCTGGTGATCGATCGGCTGACGGCCAAACTGCGCTTCTTCGAAGAAAGTAGCGAGGTCCGCAGGCTTTGGGTCGAAGAAGCCAGAGCGCGCATAAGTGAAGGTGACTACCACCCGGCCTGGGATGGCTTCATCCGATTGGCAGAACTGCGACAAAGATCAGCATGACGAAAAATATTCTTTCCGAACTTGGCCTCGGCATCGACTCGCCCCTAGCGATTCCTGATGCGCCGAACTACCGTCCGCCGTGCTGGCCACCGCAGCGTGATTGGCCGGTCATCATAGATGCCGCTGGCCAGGTGGTGAGCCGTTGGGGCGATGCCATTTGGCGGCTCGACCCATGGGCGGGAAAACGGCTCACTCTCAATTTCGGCGATGGCCCAGCTAAGAAATATGTCGCCGCGATCGATCCTGCGAACGCCGATTTATTGCGGACCGTAATCGGCTGGTGGCTATACGGCCCCAATGGAGCCCGTGGATACCGAGGCCTGAAAACGCGCTTCGACCAGATGCGTCGGCTGTTCGTCTTGTGCACTCAAGAAGGCATTCTCGCATCCGAACTGAGTCATTTTCCGCGCGTTGCCGACCGTCTCCCGGAGGTGCTCCAGGCTTCCCGGTCCGGTGAGTTCTTGGCATTGCTGCACGAACTGTACGAGCGGCGGGATGCGCTGGGGTTCACCTTGTTGGATCGCGCAGGGTTGGCACGCCTCGCAGCGGCCATGCCCGACCACCAGAAGCTCCAGACCCCCTATATCCCGCCCCGCATTTGGCACTATCAAATCACACGCTTGCGCGAATGCCTGGATGACTTTTTGGCGCATCGAGGCCAAGTCGAGGAGTGCTTCCGCTTCTGTCTGGCTGCCTATCGGCACAACTCTGCCAGTCTCCAAGGACAACGCAGGCCACAATCGTTCTATCCGTTTCAGTGGCCGTCGGATGGATCAAACGGAAAGTGGACTGGGCGGCAGTACTACGGCCCATTCATCGACACCGCGCATCGGTTTGGCATGGTGGAACTATTTCGTCGCTGGCTGGGAGTGAGCGACGACGAAATTCGCATTCAAACTCTGAGTCGCTACCTCAACCTCGTGAGTCGATCTGGACTGTGCTATCTGCTGAACTTCAGCCTCATGCGAGTCGAAGAGGCTTGGAACCTGCGCGCCGATTGCTTGCACATAGAACGTGATCCGCAGTTTGGCGACATCCATGTATTGTGCGGACGAACGACCAAGACGATGTCGGATTCTGAGGCACTTTGGGTGACGTCCCCGTCAGCTCAGGTGGCAGTTGAAGCCATGCGTGTGGTCGCAGACCTCCGCGCAGAATGCGACTCTCCCCCCGGCGAGGCCTCGGTGCCGGATGATCCGGCCAAGCGCTATCTGCTTGATTATTGCCTTGAACCGTGGGGAACGAAGTTCACCAAGATCAACCGCACGATTCGGCCATCGATTCCGAGCTATGCCCATGTGCTTCAGTGGTTCGACAAGCTGTTCGACCGTGAGCAATTGCGCATTACGCCGGAAGATTTCGAATTGGCTCGGTTGGTGACGCCGACGCTGACCGACGAGTTTGCGGTCGGCAAAATCTGGCCGTTGGCCTGGCATCAACTCCGACGAACCGGCGCAGTGAATATGCAGGCATCCGGGCTGGTCAGCGACGCTTCATTGCAGTTTCAGCTAAAGCACGTCGCCAGAGCGATGAGTCTCTACTACGGGCAAAACCATTCCAGGGTACGGCTGGAAGAGAAGGCCCATACCTACTACGTCCGCACCATGTACGAAACTTTGGGTAGGCAGCTGCAACAGCTGACGAGCAACCGATTCGTCAGCCCCCACGGCGAGAAGCGAAAATCTGAGATTGTCCGCCTGATCTCAGCCTCTGATGCTAAGAAAGCGATCAATCTGGCTAAGAAGGGGACGGTCACTCATCGACCGATTTTGCTGGGCATCTGCACGAGCCGTACCCCCTGTCCCTATGGGGGCATCGACAATATCGCTCGCTGCGGAGGGGGCGACTCCCCCGGAGAAACCAAACCATGTGCGGACGTTCTCTATGACCCCGAGCAACTCGACGAAGTCGAAGTGTTGGAGGCGGTATTGGATGAGCGCCTGGCCGCTGCCGAGGTAGACAGTCCGCTAAGGACTTCGTTGGAAGCCCAGAAACGTAGTGTGGAGAATTATCGCCATGTCATCCGGCAAACATGAATCCGCTGACCCGGCTAAGCGAATGAGTGCCGGCGAGCAGTATCGCGCAGCGTTCGAGCGGCTGAAGAGCAACAAGCCCGAACGACTGCCGAAGGGGACGCCCGTAAGTCAGAACAACGTTGCCAAGGAGGCCGGCAGCGACCCCTCTGCACTGAAAAAAGCTCGTTTCCCCCTACTGATCGCTGAGATCCAAAAGTACGTGGAAGGACACGCTGAGCAACGTCCGCCATCAGTGCGCCAAGTCAGCTTATTAGCCCGCAGAAAAAATCGTGGACTTCGAGAACGGATCGAGGAAATCACGCAGCAGCGTGACCACCTAGCCAGCCTACTCAGTGAGGCCGACGCCACCATTCTTGAGCTGTACGACCGTATTGCGGACTTGGAGCGCCAACTGCCGGCCTCCAATGTGCTTCCTCTTGATCCGCGAGGCCACAAAAAACTTTGAAACGGAGAGCTCGCAATATTCGAAAGAAACACAGCCATGCCCGACCAGCCCGGCATGAAACGTCGGGCTAGCCGCCGAAGAGCTTCTTGCGTTGCGCGGTCCGCTCCCGGCGTAGATTCTCGTAGGCAGTTCGGCGTTTAGTCGCGTTTTTGATTAATTCCAGGACCTGGGCGATATCGCCGAGCAACTCCTCACGCGCGGGAAGCGGTAGTTGGCGCTCGCCTGGGGTGTCGTGGGCCTCGGTAGCTTCGCAGGCCCGCGCATACACTGCCAGCAACTGCTCCCACTCCTCTGCGGGGTGGCCAATGACAGCACCAAATGCTTCTACGCTCACCACATCGCTGAACGGCTGGACGGTATTGTTCAAAAAAACCTCGCGTATGGCGCGCTCGACAGTGCCTCGGAGGCTTGAGTATCCCGATGCGATTTGCCGCTCAAGCTCATCATCCGGGTCGCTGCCGACCGGAACGTTCAGTGCTTTCGCACGACTTTCGAGATCGGCCAGGCGGGCCTTGGTGTCCATCGTCGTCCACGTCAGCCCCTCGCTCACTAGTCCCGGCGACTCGTCCCAACCGATGGTCTTGTAGCTGGCCGAGCGATCAGCGCGCTGAAGCGCCATCGCGAGCTCGGTCAGGAACACCGCATCATGGGTGAACACCAGCACTTGGCGGGTCTCAGCCAGCGCTACCAAACGCCGAGCTATGGCCCGACGATATACGTGATCCAGCGACGTAGACGGATCGTCGAAAATAACGGTCGAAGTATGTGGCAGGGATTCGAGCTCGGCGAGGAACATAGCCATCCCCAACGCGCGCTGCTCGCCCTCTGACAGCACCTTGGAGGCTTTCGCCGTGATTTCCTGCAGGCGCAGCGTGACCTTGGTCACCCCCAGCTCTGTGCGCCCGCTCAGGTCGGGTTGCACCCGTCGCTTATAGCCCAGGGCTTTCAACTCAGCATTCATAGAAGCGGCCAGAGCCTCGGTCACATGCGTCGCCGCCAGGGACGTCAGTTTGCGTGACACTGCCGCTGGGTTGAGGGCGGCATGGCAGCGGCTCAATGTGGCATGGACCTGACTGTCCTGAACAAAGCGCTCCACCGCGCCAAGCTGGTTGGCGAGGCGTTGTCGGGCTTCTAGCTCTGCCAGTTCTTGGGTCAGCGCCAAGCGTAGAGCGGGATCGGCAGAGGTCCGCAGGGTATTGGCGTCGACTCGGAGCGAAGCAGCTTTGGCGGCGAAGAGACTATCGAGGTTTGCTTCGATAGGAAGCGGTTCTGACTCGGGGGACCAGTTTCCAGTTTGCAGGGCTTGGCTAACCCAAGTATGCCGGGCGGTCCAGACCGATGCCGCTGCGGTGATGGCAGCGTGTAGGTCGGGCAGTCGCTCCTCCACGTCAGCCCGTGTTGGCACATCCAGAACGTTTAGATCGACAGCCTGCACCTTCCCTAGAGCGTTCATGCGCGCAAGCGTGGCGGCTTGCGCATCCGCCGTGGCGCTGTCGGCGACAAATGCCGCGAAACGCCGCATGCGCTCCGAGGCATCCGTTGAATAAGGTTGCTGGCAGAGTACGCAGTAAGCGTCCGGTTCCAGGTGCGGGAAGGGATGTTCAGGGTATGCCGTCTGCTGAGAGAAAGCCTCAGCGGCTCGGTACATCGTTTGCCAGAGTTCAGCTCCTGTGCCTTCCAGCAGCGTGGCGGTGGGTGAGGACGTTACCGGCAACTCCATGGCGTTCAGTGTGTCTCGATCCTGAAGACGCGCTTGCGCCAGTTGCATGGCGAGATGCGCGGTTTTTTCCGTTGTAATCAGTTCCTTTGCCCGTGCTATGGCACGATCATTCACCCAGCGCTGGACTTCCTCGGCTCGACGCTGCGCCTGGTCCAAGCGTGTCGCCAAACGTTCCAAGGCCAGCGCCTGCGGCACAGGATCGCTTTCCAGTAATGTCCGCTTCAGAAACTCCAGTCGCCGGAGTTCATCGTCACCGACCGTCCCTAATCGAGCAAGCACGGCGCGGTCCGAGTCCCCACCTAATTTGGCGATGTAGCGGCCGACTTCGGTGTCACCCTTCAGCGGTTCGAATTGCCGGGTATCCAGAGCCAAGGCATTGCGTTCGGTCCCAATCCGTGCCTGTAAATCACGCTGAAGTAGGACCAGGCGCGTCAGATGAGTGAGTCCGTAGGGCTGAAATGCAGGGGTCCCTTCCGCGTCGATGTAGTCATTGGCACAGGCCGCGTCGTAGACCGAGACCGAACTCAAATGCAAATGGGCCGGCCCGTTCTGGACCCAACGTGCGGTTTCCGGAGTGCCATCCACCAAAATGGCGAAATCTGCTGATGGCAGTCTAGCTGGGGTTGCCGCCCCAAAAGCGTCGGGCAGGACCTCCACCCGATGCCGAGCGTTGCAGGCATTCTTGAAGACGCGGGCGTAGCCGGATTTGCCGGCGCCGTTATGACCAAAGAAAATGGTCATGCCCTCCGGTGCGAGGTCAAAGGCACGACCGGACGGGAAGCCGTTTACCTGGTCTAGCCCCGAGACACCCACCAACCGCACGGTTGCGCCACTTCCGGCGCCTGGTACGTCGTCCAGCGTGAATGGCCGTGCTCCCCCCGTGGTTGCGTCTTCCCGTTCTTGCTCGCGAACCATTCGCAGAATGGTCTCGATGTCATCTTGGGTTAGTTCGGCCCGGGCAAATATCCGGCGCAGTGCTTCCTGCTGCCAGGGTCTGAGTCCGCCGGCCCACCCAATAATCTCGTCCAACAATGGCATATCCGTCTCCTTTCCAGATCCGCCGATTAAAGGCCGCGCCCAGTTGGATGGCAAGTGGCCAGCGCCTTCGAGGTGCTTCGCCGTGTTCCGTTTGCCTGCCTTCCTGACCGCCACCCTAGTGGCTTGTCCGGTCGTGACGCTACACGGGCAGAATTTCTGCATGCTGGCCAGTATCAAGCCGCTCTAAAGTCCGCTACCGGAAAGCGCTGTTTAGCGGTGAGAGACGGGGAAAGTGCGGAAGCTACTACCGACGCAAGCGATGTGGTGAGCAGTCCTCAGGTATGTGCGAAATTGCACTCCTCTTGACCACCAATTTGGGTTGGCGTTGACCACGGATTGCGTTCAACTTGACCAGGGCGTGTCACTGTCACGACCGTCAGAGAACGGCCAAGAGCAGCCATTTACGCCAGGTTACCTTTCGCCCCTGAGCAGGCGTTGGATATTGGCCAGAATCGGGTTGCCTAGTGACCTTATGCAACGTCCCTGAGCGGCTCTAACCCACCCCTCATATGGCGCATTCCGTCTAGAACCAACAAGCCGACCGCCAGCCAGATGGGGATATAGGTCAGCCATTCGTGCGTCTGGATCTGTTCACCGATAAGCAGAGCCACTGCGACCATCAGCACAGGCTCCACATACCCCAGTAGGCCAAACAGGCTGAATGAAAGGATGCGACTGGCGACCGTGTAGCACATGAAAGCGGCGGCACTGATGACCGCCAGTACGACGACCATCAAGAACAGGCTCGGCGCTTGCGCGAAGTGGTTGGTGGTCGATTGCTGCGCGACTATAAACCAGACAACGAATGGCAGTGTCAGCAGCATGTCAAACCAGAGTCCGCCTAGATGAGCAGTGCCCAGCTTGCTGCGCAGGACGAAATACAGGGGAAAGCCCAAAGCAACCAGCAGCGCTTCCCAGGAGAAACCGCCCACCTGATACAACTCATGGGCTACGCCCAGTGCGGCGGCCAATCCGGCGGCCTTTTGAAGCGTAGAAAGGCGCTCGCGGTAGAACACCCGGCCGATCAGCAGCATGCTCAGCGGCAGCAGGAAGTAGCCCAGGGAAACTTGCAGGCCCCGACCGTTCAATGGTGCCCACAAAAAAAGCCACTGCTGGGTGCCGAGCAGCGCACTGCTGCAACACAGGCCGAGGATCAGCCACGGGGTTTGGCGGAGGCGGGCGAACAACGCCACGACGTGCTTCCACTCCCGACCGATCAGCATAAACAGGGTGACGCAGGGCAGCGTCAGCAGCATGCGCCAAGCGAATACTTCCTCGCCGTTCAAGGGCGCTAGCAGGGTCGCGTAGTAGTAGAGGCCAGCAAACATGCAGGACGATGCAACAGACAAAGCGATGCCTTTGTACACGAAGCCTCCGTGTAGCGAGTCAGTGGACGATGGGGAGAAAACTCAGGGTTACGCGAGCGCCCAGGGTGGGCCGTTGGCGAACTTGCGTTCGATCCACTCCTTGAAGGCCAGGGTGGTGGCCGGGGAAAATTTTGCCGAGGGCCTTACCAGATAAATCCCGCCTTGGCCATCCAGTGACCACTGCGGCAGCACGCGAACCAGACGGCCCTCGACCAGGTCGCGACTCATCAACCACTCACCCGCAGCCAATATGCCCACGCCCGCGCGGGCGGCTGCGAGCAGCGACTCGCCGTCATTCGCTGTCAGCGCTCCCTTTACCGCCACCCGCTCCTGGCGCTTGCCGTTGCACAGACGCCATTCGGGGAAGTTGGCAAAGCCACTGAAACGCAGACAGTTGTGACTGGAAAGTTCCTCTGGTGTAGCGGGACGGCCGTGTTGCGCGAGGTAATCGGCAGAGGCGCAGAGGATGCGCCGGTGATCGCTGAGCTTTTTGGCGATCAGCCGGTTGTCGTTAAGCTCACCGATCCGGATAGCGGCATCGAAACCCTCAGCGATGATGTCGACGAAGCGATCGCTGTAGTCCGCCACCACCTCTATTTGTGGGTGGCTCTTGAGGAACTCCGGCAGCAGCGGCGCGAGCCAAACTCTACCCATGGTCGCCGGCAGCGCCAGGCGCAACGTGCCACGCGCCTCCATCGCACCCAGCGCCGCCTCTTGCTGAGCCTGCGAAATCAACGCCAGCGCAGCACGCAGGCGCTCTACAAGCTGCGCGCCTGCATGCGTCAGACGAACCTGGCGAGTGGAGCGTTCGATCAACCGCACGCCCAAGCGAGCCTCCATCGCCGCTACGCGCTTCGAAACAATCGAAGGATGACGCTGCAAGCGGCGTCCGGCAGCCACGAACGAGCCTTCGTCGGCGACTGCGAGCAGTGCGGCTATTTCATCGCTGTGTCGATTGTCGAGCAGCTCGGAGTTCATGACGTAAAGGCGCTTGGCTGAATGTGGCTACAGTATGAGAGCGCTATTCAGAATGAACAATGTTGGTGATTTGCACTTCATAGATGCATGCGGTGCATCAATAAGTCTTGCCATACTACGAGTGGGAATGACTGCCTTTGGCCGGTTAGCGACGGTCTGACTTCGACCGTCGCAATATATGGTCAGACCTCGGTCTGCTCCGCCATTTCCAGAGCGTCATCGACCTCAATCCCAAGATATCGGACGGTGCTCTCAAGCTTCGTATGGCCGAGCAGAATTTGAATCGCCCGTAGGTTCTTCGTCCTGCGATAGATCAGCGATGCCTTCGTACGTCTCATCGTGTGTGTGCCATACATGGCAGGATCTAGGCCAATGGCTTTTACCCAGCCTTTGACGATACGAGCGTATTGACGAGTGGATAGATGGTCTGATGTATGCAGCCTGCTCGGGAAAAGGCAGTCCTGGCTCCGGAGCTGTGCTTGATGTATCCAGGCGGCGAGAGCAGACCGTGTTTCCCTAGTGTGCGCTCTCTTGCTTGGATGGCATTACGTTCTGGCCCAACGTTACTGTAGCGAATCCGCAGCAGTATCAATCAAAGCCTCCTGTATCCCGCGTGAAGAAAGACGCTACGTTGCGCCCGTTCTTCCACGGCTTCGCTTGCCGCCCCGCTACGGCAGATTCGAAGTATTCATCGAAATGTCATCCTTTAGAAGCAGTGCGTTAACAAGGAATTTCTACCCTTTGCATCGCGAACCGCAATTGTGCGGCCAGCAATATTGCGAAAGGTGATCAAATGACGCCCCATCCGATACAGGACGCCGTGCTGCGGGTCGACCGGTTGAGCGTCGTCTATCCAGGCGGCGTGACAGCCCTACGCGATACCTCGATTGCATTTCGGCGTGGTGAGTTCACCGTGCTGCTTGGTCTCTCGGGCGCAGGCAAGTCGACCTTGCTCCGTAGTCTCAATCGACTCGTCACGCCCACTGGCGGCAGTGTCACCAGCGAACTCGGTGAGCTCGGCAGCGGCTCGGCCTTGCGTCAGCATCGTCGGCGTACCGCCATGATCTTTCAGCACCACCAGCTAATCGAACGTCAAAGCGCACTGGCTAATGTGCTTACCGGTCGGCTGGCCTTTCACAACACGCTCCGCTCGCTGTTTCCTCTGCCGCGTGCCGATCAGGAGATTGCGCTCAGTTGCCTCGCTCGGGTCGGTCTGGCAGACAAGGCGCTAAGCCGGGTGGACAAACTGTCCGGTGGCCAGCAGCAGCGGGTAGGCATCGCGCGTGCGCTAGCGCAACAGCCGGCGATCATTCTGGCCGATGAGCCGGTAGCCAGTCTCGACCCGGCCACTTCGGTCCGTGTTCTCGGATTGCTGCGCGACATCTGCAAGGAAGACGGCATCACCGCCATCGTTTCGCTGCATCAACTCGAATATGCCCGCTGCTTCGCCGATCGCGTCGTCGGGCTGGCCGATTCTCAGATCGTTTTCGATGCCGCGCCCTCGGAACTCACCGATGCGCAGCTTGAGCGCATCTATGCAGGCCGCTCTACGACTCAGCCAGCGAATGCTCCGGCTGAACCACCTGTCATGCTCGAACCTTCACTGGAGATGTCCCGATGAAACGCTTATCCGCGCTCTTATTGACTTGCTTGCTGTCCGCTGTTTCAAGTTTGTCCGCCCTAGCGGCCGATGCCGATCCGGATGTGCTAAAGGTTGCCCTGCTGCCGGACGAAAACGCCTCCGAGCTGATCAAGCGTAACCAGCCGCTGAAGGATTATCTGGAAGAGCATCTGGACAAGAAGGTGCAGCTGATCGTAACCACCGACTATTCCTCGATGATTGAGGCGATGCGCTTTGGCCGTATCGACCTGGCGTATTTCGGTCCGCTGTCCTACGTCATGGCCAAAAGCAAAAGCGACATCGAGCCCTTCGCTGCCATGGTCATCGACGGCAAGCCGACCTATCGCTCGGTGATTATCGCCAATGTGGCGTCAGGCGTGAATGAGTATGCCGACCTTAAGGGCAAGATGATGGCCTATGGTGACCGGGCATCGACGTCCAGCCATTTGATTCCCAAAACCGTGCTTCTTGAGACGGCCGATTTGACGGGTGGGCAGGACTACGAACAACATTTTGTGGGCACGCATGACGCCGTTGCCGTCAACGTGGCGAACGGCAACGCCGATGCGGGTGGGCTGTCGGAGGTAATTTTCAATCACGTAGCCGAACGTGGCCTAATCGATCCGAGCAAGGTGAAAGTACTTGGTTACAGCGGCGAATACCCCCAGTACCCCTGGGCGATGCGCTCCAACCTGAGCCCCGAGCTGAAAACCAAGGTTCGGGATGTGTTCGTCGGTATCGACGATCCCGAAGTGCTGCGCAACTTCAAGGCCGAGGCCTTCGCGCCCATCACCGACGCCGACTACGATGTGATCCGCAACATGGGATCGCTGCTCGGCCTCGACTTCGCCACGATGTGAGCACCGATATGTCTACTCATTACGACGTGCAGGCGCTGCCTGCTGAGCAACGCGAGCACATCCTCCGAGGCTTCGGCCTCGGTTGGTGGCGCCAGCTGGGGCAGGTGGCGATTGTACTCGGAGTGGTACTGCTGGCCTGCTGGTACGTGGGGCTGCTCGATGCCACCACGTTGCTGAACGGCCTGCCCTCCATCGCGACCCTGGCAGGCGAGGCGATGCCGCCGGACTTTTCGGGCTATCGAAGCTGGATTCGCCCCTTGATCGACACCTTGGCGATGAGCATCGCCGGTACGGCCATCGCAGTGGTGTTCTCGCTGGTGGTGGCCTTCGTTGCAGCGCGCAATACGGCGCCGCACCCCCTTGTGTTCGGTGTTGCCCGGGTGCTGCTCAATGCCCTGCGGTCGGTGCCGGAGCTGATCATGGGCATCATCTTCGTTGCAGCCGTAGGGTTCGGCGCCTTGCCAGGCGTGCTTGCGCTGGGTCTGCATTCGATCGGCATGGTCGGCAAGTTCTTCGCCGAGGCCATCGAGCACGTCGACGAAGCGCCGGTGGAAGCCGCTCGGGCGGCGGGGGCTACGCCGATGCAAGTGCTGCTCCACGCGGTTTTGCCACAAGTGACGCCGCAGTTCGCTGACGTGGCGATCTACCGCTGGGAATACAACTTTCGCGCCTCCACCGTGATGGGCATGGTTGGCGCCGGCGGTATCGGCTTCGAACTCATGGGCTCGCTGCGCATCATGCAGTATCAGGAGGTGGCCGCGATCCTGCTGGTCATCCTGGCCATGGTCACATTGGTAGACGCCTTCAGCGGCGTACTGCGCAAACACTTCAAATAGGAAACTCCATGCTGCCGAAACTCGTTATAACTCACCGGGTACACGATGAGATCCTGCAACTGCTGGCGCCACATTGCGAGCTGATGACCAACCAGACCGACAGCACGCTGACGCGCGAGGAAATTCTGCGCCGCTGCCGCGATGCTCAGGCGATGATGGCGTTCATGCCCGATCGGGTCGATGCAGACTTTCTTCAAGCCTGCCCTGAGCTGCGTGTAGTCGGCTGCGCGCTCAAGGGCTTCGACAATTTCGATGTGGACGCCTGTACTGCCCGCGGGGTCTGGCTGACCTTCGTGCCTGATCTGTTGACCGTCCCGACTGCCGAGCTGGCGATCGGACTGGCGGTGGGGCTGGGGCGGCATCTGCGAGCAGCAGATGCGTTCGTCCGCTCTGGCGAGTTCCAGGGCTGGCAACCACAGTTCTACGGCACGGGGCTGGATAACGCTACGGTCGGCATCCTTGGCATGGGCGCCATCGGACTGGCCATGGCTGAGCGCTTGCAGGGATGGGGCGCGACCCTGCAGTACCACGAGGCGAAGGCTCTGGATACACAAACCGAGCAACGGCTCGGCCTGCGCCAGGTGGCGTGCAGCGAACTCTTCGCCAGCTCGGACTTCATCCTGCTGGCGCTTCCCTTGAATGCCGATACCCAGCATCTGGTCAACGCCGAGCTGCTTGCCCTCGTACGGCCGGGCGCTCTGCTTGTAAACCCCTGTCGTGGTTCGGTAGTGGATGAAGCCGCCGTGCTCGCGGCGCTTGAGCGAGGCCAGCTCGGCGGGTATGCGGCGGATGTATTCGAAATGGAAGACTGGGCTCGCGCGGACCGGCCGCGGCTGATCGATCCTGCGCTGCTCGCGCATCCGAATACGCTGTTCACTCCGCACATAGGGTCGGCAGTGCGCGCGGTGCGCCTGGAGATTGAACGTTATGCAGCGCAGAACATCATCCAGGTATTGGCAGGTGCGCGCCCAATCAACGCTGCGAACCGTCTGCCCAAGGCCGAGCCTGCCGCATGTTGAATCCGGTCTGGCTGAAGAGCCTGGTAGCGATCGTTCAAACAGGCAGTTTTCAGAGCGCGGCGAGGGCGTTGGGGCTGGCCCAGCCGACGGTGTCGCAGCACTTGCAGAAGCTTGAAGAGCAGGTCGGCGTAACGCTGGTGCAGCGCAGTCGTAGCGGCTGCCAGCCTACCACACGGGCGCTGGCCTTCATGCCGCATGCGACCGCCTTGCTCGACATGCACGCCCGGGCGCTAGAAGCCCTGCATGGCAATCGTGAGCGCGTCGGGGCCAGCTCCAACATCGGCACCTACCTTCTCCAGCCATTCGTGCGCAACTATCTGACGACCGCAAATGAGAGGGGCGAGGTGGATCTGCGCATCGCCGCCAACCCGGATGTGGCCGACCAGCTACTGGCGGGCCAGCTCGACGCCGCGATCATGGAATGGTGGCTACCTCACCCCGACTTCGAACACCGCCTCTGGCGGGTCGAGCCGCTGGTGCTTATCGTCAGCCCCGACCATGCGCTGGCTGAAGCAGGGTGCATAGAACGTGATCGTCTGGTGGACCTGCCGATGCTGGGAGGTGAACCGGGTAGCGGTACCGGACGGCTTCTGACCGAATACTTTGGCGAACTGGGCGTGCCTCGCAGCGGTATGCAGCTAGGCAGCACCGAGGCAGTCAAACAAGCAGTGAGGGCGGGACTCGGCGTGTCGTTGGTGATGGCTTCCGCAGTACAAGACGAAGTTCGCAGTGGCGCGCTGGTAGCTCTTCCCATCCCGGGGCTTGAAAAGCGTCTCCAACTGATCTGGCGCAAACCTCCCGGAAATCTGCACCCGCCGGGATTTGTGCGGCACTTATTGGAGGAGGCAGATCTAGCTGGATAAGGTGATGGATGGTTGCGATCCAGCGCTTGGCTTGTCAGCCTAGGGAAACTCTGAAAAAGACTTTCTGATTTGGCAAAATACCGCGACCCCACCCACCGAGTTTCCCGATGAAGCAGATGACCTTCGCCGACGCCGAGTACGCTGGCAAGCGCAAGCAAACCCGCAAGGAGTTGTTCCTGATCGAGATGGATCGGGTGGTGCCGTGGAAGGGTTTGATTGCCTTGATCGAGCCGCATTATCCCAGGGTGAAGGCGGTCGTCCGGCCTACCCGTTGATGGCGATGCTGCGTGTGCATCTGCTGCAGAACTGGTTCGGCTACAGCGATCCAGCGATGGAGGAAGCGCTGTACGAAACCACGATCCTGCGCCAGTTTGCCGGGCTGAACCTGGAGCGCATCCCCGACGAAACCACGGGGTGCTGCTGGTCCGCAAGTGACCCGCTGCGATTGAACGCCGGCGGCCAACCGGCGCTCACATCCGTAACCCTCACGGATTACGGAGGCACACGCATGCTGGTATTCGAGTCGATCTACACCGAAGGTCTGGCGCAGATTTCCTATCTGGTGGGCGACAGCAAGGCCGCCGTCGCCGCGGTGATCGATCCGCGGCGCGACGTCGAGGTCTACCTCGACCTGGCGCGCGACAAGGGCCTGCGCATCGCCTATGCCATCGAGACGCACATCCACGCCGACTTCGTTTCCGGCGCCCAGGCGCTGGCCGAACGCTGCGGCGCCGAGATCATCGGCGGACTACGCCTTCGGGCTGCGTCAGGTGGACGACGGCGAGGTGCTGGAACTGGGTCAGGTCAGCCTGGAAGTGCTGCACTCGCCAGGCCACACCCCCGAGCACATCTCGCTGCTGCTACGTGACAGCCAGCAGGGCGAAGCGCCCTTCGCGCTGTTCACCGGCGATACGCTGTTCAACCTCGACGTCGGCCGCCCCGACCTGCTCGGCGAGGACAGCACCAAGCAGCTGGCAGCGCAGCTCTACGCCACGCTGTTCACCCGCTACCTGCCGCTCGGCGAACGCATCGAGATCTACCCCTGCCACGGCGCCGGCTCGGCCTGCGGCAAATCCATCGGTGACCGTCGCCACTCCACCCTCGGCAACGAATTGCTGTTCAACCCGGCGCTGAACCAGCGCCGCACCGAGCAGGAGTTTGTCGACTGGCTGCTCGACGGCATGCCCGAGCCGCCGCGCCACTATGCGCGGCTCAAGCAGCTCAACGCGCGCCCGCTCGAACGCCTGCATGGCCCGGCGCTGCCACCGCCGTTGGCGCCGGAGGAGTTCCGCCAGCGCACCGCCGATCACGATGCCGTGCAGCTGGTGGATGTGCGCTCGATCCTCGCCTTCGGCGGCGGCCATGTGCCGGGTGCGCTGAACATCGCGCTGCGCGACGAGTTCGCCAGCTGGGCCGGCTGGATGCTCGACGACCAGCGACCGATCTACCTGATCGGCGAGGACAGTGTGGAGGTCCACCAGGCGACGCTGCAGCTCTATCGCATCGGCCTCGACCAGGTCGCCGGCTACCTGCGCAACGGCATGACCGACTGGCAGAACGCCGGCCTGCCGCTGGCGTGCGTCATGCAGTGGACGGTGCACGAACTCGACCGCCGGCGCGGCGACCCCGAGGTCCAGGTACTCGACGTGCGCTCCCCCGAGGAGGTTGCGCAGGGCCGCGTGCCCGGCGCGCGGCATGCCTTCGTCGCGCACCTGCCGCAGCATCTCGAGCAGCTGGACCGGGACGGCATCGTCGCGGTCTATTGCGGCAGCGGCTATCGCGCCTCGATTGCCGCGAGCCTGCTCAAGCGCCACGGCTTCAACCGGGTCGCCAACGTGCCCGGTTCCTGGGCCGCCTGGCGCAAGCATGACCTGCCGGTGGCGCAGCGCTGAATTCGCCGCGGCACGATCCGCATCAGCTGAAGAATGGCCAATCGCTTTTTCCACCGGCCAGAGGCACAGGTACTGCCGGATAAGGCTGCGCCGTTATCCACCCTACGCCCCGTCGATCACCCGATGCGCAGGGTGGAAAACGGCCAGCGGCCTTTCCCACACGTCAGTATTCGACTTGCAGTTCGGCGCTGCGCGGTTCGGCTTGGCAGGCCAGCGCCCAGCCCTGACGCACCTCGCTTTCGCTCAGCACCTGGTTGCTGCGCATGCTCACGCTGCCCTCCACCACCCGGCACTTGCAGGCGGCGCAGACACCCGAGCGGCACGCGCTCGGCGGTTGCAGGCCAGCCTGTTCCATGGCCTCCAGCAGCACCTCGCCGCGCGGCACGTCCAGCTCGTGACGGCGACCGTCGAGCGCGACCCGCAGGCGGCTGCGGCGCCCGCCCGGTGCGGCCGTCGGCGCTGCGGCGGCAAAGCGTTCCAGATGGATACGCGCCGCATCCACACCCCGCTCGCCCAGCGCGGCACCCGCGGCATCCATGAACGGTTGCGGCCCGCAGATGAAGGCGTCGGCGGCTGACCAGTCAGCGATCTTCGTGGCAATCGCCGGGCCGCTCGGCACACCCTGCTCGGCATCGAGCCAGATGCGCAGCTGCAGGCGATCGGGGTAACGCGCAGACCACTCGGCCAGCTCCTCGGCAAAGATCAGCGAGGCGGCATCGCGGCTGGCATAGAACAGCCGTACCTGCCCGCTGCCCTCGACCAGCGCCGCCTGCAGGATCGCCATCAGCGGCGTGATACCGCTGCCGGCGCCGAGCAGCAGCAGATCGTCATCCAGGTTGCGCGGCACGAACACGCCGGCCGGCGGCAGCGCCTCGATGCAATCGCCGGCCTGCAGGTTGTCCAGCAGCCAGTTCGACGCGCGGCCGCCGGGCACCCGCTTGATGGTGATGCGCAGCGCGCCATCCGCCTGCGGTCGCTGCGACAGCGAGTAGCAGCGCAGCAGCGCCGGCTCGGCAGCGGGCACCTTCAGCGTGAGGAACTGCCCCGGCTGCGCGGCAAAGCGTGCGCGCTGGGCGGCCGGCACCTGCAGGGTGAACGAGCAGCTGTCGGCGGTTTCGGCCTGGCGTGAGACGATGCGCAGACGGGTGAACTCCCCGGCGGCAGGCGCTGGCGCCGATGCGAACGCGGTCGCGACCGACGTCGTTGCCGGTGTCGACGTCGAAGCCGAAGGTGCAGTCGAAGCCGGCCCCGCCTTGGGCACGCCGCGCAGCATCGGCCATACCGACTTGCGGCGGAACAGCAGCACATAGCCGACATGCAGGCCGATCAGCCACAGCCCCAGGTTGGCGAAGAACTCGTGCACCTCCTCGGCATCGCCCATCCAGCCGATGAAATCGATGTCGCTGGCAGCGCCGAAGACATCCGGCCCCACGCCCGGCAGCGCGGCCAGCACATCGCCGTTATCGACCATGCCCAGGCCGACCAGGCTGGCGACGGCGAAACTGCCCAGCGCGCCGACCGTCAGCCACTTGCCGAGGCTCGACAGGCCGGGCTTGCTCCGCTGGCCCTTCGGCGGCAGCAGCTGCGGGAAGCCGCGCAGGCGCAGCGGCACGATCAGCAGGCGCCACACCAACAGCGCGACCAGGCCGTAGCCCAGCCAGATATGCAGCGTCTCGGCGTCGTCACCGCTGAGGTAGGCGCCAAGAAAGAAACCGGCCAGCAGCCAGTGGAACAGACGGAAACGATTGAAAGCAGCCACGACGGCGATCCTCTTTGATGGATGCCGTCTTTGTATTCCCGCGAGCTTAAACGAAACTGAACGCCACCGGCCGCTGCGGTTCAGCTTGGCTTAAGGCAGCGCGCCTAGGCTGCGCTCATTCCCAACCGGAGAGCGCACCATGAAAGCCCGCTGGATCATCCTCCTGTCCTGCTGCCTGAGCCTGCCGGCCCTGGCCGAAACCGAACACCCGCTGCTGGCCGGCTACGCCGCCCAGGCGCGCCAGGAGAATCCGAACTTCGCCGGTTTCTCCGCCGAGCGCGGCAAGGCGCTGTACTTCGCCGAGGAGCAGCGCGACGGCAAGACCATGAGCTGCACCACCTGCCACACCGCCGACCCGCGCCAGCCCGGCAAGACCCCGGCGCACCGCAAGGTCGATCCGCTGGCGCCGGCAGCCAACCCCGAGCGCTTCACCGACCTGAAGAAGGTCGAGAAATGGTTCCGCCGCAACTGCGACGACGTCTACGCCCGTGAATGCACCGCGCAGGAGAAGGGCGACTTCATCAGCTGGATCGACAGCATCAAATAGGAGCCGGCCATGAAGATTGCACCCCTCGCCGCCGTCGCCGGGTTGGGCCTGACCCTGGTACTGGCCGGCCTCAGCTTCGCCGATGACGACGACCATCACGAGCGCAAGGGCTACAAGCGGCCCAAGCGCCTGTCGGTACCCAGCGACGCGCCGCTGGTGTGGAAGGAAGAATGCGCGGCCTGCCACATGCTCTATTCCCCCGGCCTGCTGCCTGCCGATGCCTGGCGCGAGCAGATGCGCACCCTGGGCGACCACTACGGCAGCAACGCGTCGCTGGACCCGCTGCAGGAAAAGGAAATTCTCGATTTCCTGGTCCGCGCCTCGGCCGCCAACCGCCTGCCGGTGGAGCCGTCACCGACCGCCGGCGAGCCGCCACGCATCAGCCAGACGCGCTGGTTCGAGCACAAGCATGACGAAGTCAGCGAAGCCAAGTTCTCCCGCGAGTCGGTCGGCGGCCGCTTCAACTGCGTAGCCTGCCATCGCGACGCGGAAAAAGGCGACTTCGACGAGGACCGGGTGAAGATTCCACGCTGAGGCAAAAATAACCGGAACATTTCGCCAACCGTTGCGTTATATCCCTGCGGCAACCCGGCCGGCAGCGTATGCGGTCAGCCCAGACGAGCGCTTAATGAACGACAGCGAACAGGACCTCATCCAGCAGGCCGCGCGTGGTGATCGCCAGGCGTTCGGCACGCTGGTGCGCGTCCATCAGGCGCGGGTCTACCACTTCCTCCGTCGCCTGCTCGGCAGCACCGACGAGGCCGCGGACCTGACCCAGGAAACGTTCATCCGCGCCTTCCAGGCGCTGCCCAGATGGCGCCCAGAGGCACGCTTGCAGACCTGGCTGCTGCAGATCGCGCGCAATGCCGCGCTGGATACGCTGCGCCAGCGGCAGCGCTACGTCGACGTGGCGCCGGAGGAGCAGGCCGAACCGGTCGATCCGGCGCCGTCGCCGCTAAGCCGACTGCAGAGCGCGCGCGATCTGGCATTGCTGGAACGCTTGCTGGCCCGCCTGCCCCACGAACAGCGCGAGATCCTGCTGCTGCGCGAGGTGGAAGGGCTGGCCTACGACGAGCTGGCCGCCACGCTGCAGCTCAACGCCGGCACCGTCAAGTCGCGCCTGGCGCGCGCCCGCGAGGCGCTGTTGCACGGCTACCGTCAGGCCAACGGAGGCACCCTCGATGACTGAGCACCTGGACATGGCGACCCTCTCCGCCTACCTCGACAACCAACTCGACGCCGCCGAACAGCGCCACGCCGACGGCCACCTGGCGGTTTGTCCGCAGTGTCGCGCGACGCTGGCCGAGCTCGACGGGCTCGGCCAGGGCTTGCGTGCGCTGGCCTGCCCGGAGCTGCCGGCCGGGTTGCAGGCGCGTCTGCAGCGGCCCTTCGCGCCGCCACCCGCGCGCAGCGGGTGGGCCCGGCACTGGGCGCAGGGTATCGGCTCCGCGGCGTCGGTCCTGCTCGGCCTGCTGCTCGGCTATGCCCTGCCCGGCCAGCCGCCGGGCAGCTCACCCAGCCACGACCTGCTCGCCGTCCTCGGCAGCACCCCACCCGGCGCGCTCTGCGCGCGCCCCGAATTCTGCTACCTGAAGGTAAACCTGAAATGAGCAACACCACCCTGCGCAATGCCCTGGTCCTGTCCGTGCTGGTCAACGTCGGCGTGCTCGCCGGCCTTGGCTGGCAGAAACTCAGTCGCGATGGCCTGCCGATGCCCTCCGGCGCACCGACCGAGCTGTCGCGCGAGCTGCAACTGAGCGCCAGCCAGCTGCAGCGCTGGCACGATGCCGAGGCGCCGTTCCTGGCCTACCTGCGCGCCTCCAACGCCAGCCTCGGCGAACACCGCAACCGGCTGATCGAGGCGATCTTCGCCGAACAGGTGGACCGCACGGTGATCGACGCCGAGCAGGCGAAGATCGCCGAACTGCAGAACGAACAGCAGCGCCTGCTCATCGACCAGCTGCTGCAGGAGCGCGAGATCCTCGAACCGCAGCAGCGCGCGCGGCTCGCCCAGGTGCTCACGCAGCAGTCGTTCGGCGCCGACAGCATCGAGCAATTGCACCGCAAATGACGGATTGCACGGCGCGATGGAACAAAACCGTCGCGCCTGCGTTAGAACATCAGGAGCCGCACTTCGCCGGCTCGCTCAATGGAGTTCTATCGATGATCCGCAAACCCCACGCTCTCGCCCTCGCCATCATCCTCGCCGGCACCCTCGGCCACGCCGGCACCAGCCTCGCCGCCACCAGCCATGACCACGGCCACGGCGAAGGCGCGCCGGCGCTGCAACTCGATGCCGGCAAGCGCTGGGCCACCGACGCGCCGCTGCGCCAGGCGATGGGCACCATCAACCACGACATGCGCCAGGCACTGCCGGCGATCCACGAGGACCGTCTGCCCGCCGCCCGCTATGGCGAACTGGCCGAGACGGTGCGTGGCCAGGTCGCCTACATGGTGGAGAACTGCAAGCTGAGCGCCGAAGCCGACGCGCAGCTGCACCTGATCATCGCTCAGCTGCTCGCCGGCGCCGACGCCATGAGCGGCGCCCCGGCCGGCCAGCGCGACGGCGCGGTGACCGTGGTCGGCGCGCTGGGCGACTACGCCACCTACTTCGCCGACGACGGCTTCAAGCCGCTGGAACACTGATCGCCGCCGCTCAGCCCTTGCCCGGTCGCGCCGGCGTGACCGCTTTCACCGCAAGCGGCACCCCGGCGGTCACCGCGTCCGACTCGCCCTCGCCGCTGCGATCGCCACTGGTGTTGGCCAGCAGGCTGGCGGTGGCGGTCTGCAGATAGGCGTGCAGCTGTTGCCGCTGACCGAAAACTGACCCAGTAGAGACTGTTCTGCCGACTGAAAACTGACCCAGGTGCTCAACTGCTTCTGCTCAATTTTTGAGCAGGAGAACACAGGGTGATCAGTATGGAAATGATGGGCAAAATCCGCCGGATGTATTTCCGCGACAAGCTGTCGCTGCATGAGATAGCCAAGCGCACCGAGTTGGCGCGCAACACGATTCGCAAGTGGGTCAGAGCACCTGAGGCCAAGCCGCCGGTCTACCAACGCCGCGCGATCTTCAACAAACTCAGCCCTTTTCACGCCACGCTGGAGCAGGCGCTAAAAGCCGATTCGCTGCGGCCCAAGCAACAGCGGCGCAGTGCCAAGGCGCTGTTGGCGCAAATCAAAGCCGAAGGTTATGACGGTGGCTACAGCCAGCTCACCGCGTTTATCCGTGCCTGGCGAGGGGGACAGGGCAAGGCGTCGCAGGCCTTTGTGCCGCTGACCTTTGCTCTTGGCGAGGCGTTTCAGTTTGACTGGAGCGAGGAAGGCTTGCTGGTCGGCGGCATTTACCGGCGTATGCAGGTGGCACATCTGAAGCTGTGTGCCAGCCGTGCGTTCTGGCTTGTGGCGTATCCGAGCCAGGGCCATGAGATGTTATTTGACGCCCATACACGCTCGTTCGGCTCCTTGGGCGGCGTGCCGCGCCGGGGCATCTACGACAACATGAAGACGGCCGTCGACAAGGTCAATAAGGGCAAAGGCCGGACGGTGAATGCGCGCTTTGCGGTGATGTGCGCGCATTACCTGTTCGATCCGGACTTCTGCAACGTCGCCGCTGGTTGGGAAAAGGGCATCGTTGAAAAGAACGTGCAAGACAGCCGTAGGCGCATCTGGCTAGACGCCCAGGACTGTCATTTTCACTCCTTCGAGGAACTCAATGCCTGGCTGGGCCAGCGCTGCCGCGCGCTTTGGAACGAGCTGACGCACCCTCAATACAGCGGGCTGAGTGTAGCCGAAGTGCTGGAGTTGGAGCGCGCTGAACTGATGCCTGTGCCAGCGCCATTCGACGGTTACGTCGAGCGGCCTGCGCGGGTCTCCAGCACCTGCCTGGTCAGCGTCGGGCGCAACCGCTACTCGGTGCCGTGTGAGTACGCGGGTAAGTGGGTCAGCAGCCGTTTGTATCCGACGCGAATCGAGGTGGTGGCTGACGACGCGCTGATCGCCAGCCATGTCCGCTTGCTGGATCGCGACCAGGTCAGCTATGACTGGCAGCACTACCTCCCGCTGATCGAACGCAAGCCCGGTGCGCTGCGCAACGGCGCGCCCTTTGCTGATCTGCCGGCGCCGCTGCGTCAGCTTAAGCACGGTCTGGGACGTCATGCCGGCGGTGACCGGATCATGGCGCAAGTTCTGGCTGCCGTACCAGTCGCCGGGCTCGATGCGGTGCTGGTGGCTGTTGAGCTGGTACTGGAAAGCGGCAGCCTGAGCGCCGAACACATCCTCAATGTCGTGGCGCGCCTGGCCGCGACCGAACCACCACCCAGCGTCGAAACCCACTTGTCGCTCAAGGAAGCCCCCGTCGCTAACACGGCGCGCTACGACCGCCTGCGTGGCCAGGCCGAGGAGGTCGGT